>NZ_JANQDC010000020.1:0-21768 GCF_024723695.1 Campylobacter sp. S4:11
TGTAATAGAACAAACTATGTATTTAGGATTTAAAGTTTGATTACAAGTAATAACTTGAGTTTTACCTTCTTGATCTTTAGCATAGAATAAAGTTTCTTTTTTATTTGGATCAATTAAATCAGGATTTGCTTTAACAGCATTAGCTATGTTGATGCTTAGATCAGTTTTACTAAGCATTTTTTCCTGATCCTCATGAAATATCACCATACCTTCTTTGTCATACACACCTGCATAAGAGCTATCAGAATGACCTAATGCTAACACATCTTTAGAGAAAGTATTGAGATTATAAACTCCACTTACTACACCTATAAACTTACCCCCCCCCTTGTCGCTATATACTGGAATAGAATACGTTACAACCATTTGTCCGTTTAAAACTATACTCTTATAAGGATCGGTAACAATTAGCTTTCCTGCTACTTTTGCTTCTTTATACCATGGCCTTGTTCTTGGATCAAATTTACTAGGATCATTATGAAGATTAAATTTGGTGTCAATTTGATAATCTTTACCCGAATCTTCCAAACCAAAATGAATGGTATCAAAGCCACCCGATCTTTTTGCGGTATCTAAAACACTAAAAATTTCCCTATCATTAGCATTATGCACGATATTACTTAAGCTATATGCTAGCGATTCTATAATACTTCTTTTGCTATTTGAATAACTTGAATACATATAGTTAACATCAAACATGGTTTTCTTTTGTATTTCTTCTAGATAATAACTTGTACTTTCTTTAGATTCATAATAGCTAATTATATTTACAACTATTAATATAATTGCTATCAAAACGCAAGCTATTGTAGTTAATTTATTAGACAAGCTATTAAATTTAAACATTGATACTCCTTGTAATAATTTTATTAAAAATTATAGTAAAAATAAAATAAATTACTAATAAAATAAAAAATAATTACAAATTATGACAAAATATTTGTTTATTATTTAAAATTATATTTTGTTCTTTATGGGAGGTAAATTTAGGAATATAAGCATAGCCACTAATAGGATTTATAACAATACATATATGTTGATTTTGGTTATTAGATAATCTTATAATACAATCATTATTAAAAGAAGCAAGTTTATCATAAGTACGCGTGGCATTTTTCAAAGGTGTATATAAGTGGCCATAATCATCAAAAACTAAACGCGTACTTCCTTTACAAGCACCTTCAAATAAAACTTTAGATATACCATAAGTTTTTTCTATATTGTATTTTAAATTTGCCTTAAAATCATTTTGATTTATCACTCCACTTTGACCTGAATTCATTAATATATCAGGGTTGATAAGATCAACAGCTATTTCTCTATCTTTATTGATCATATTTTTACCTATGTTTGCATTACCATCGCCATTTTTATCTAAAAAGATGGTATAAGTTTGCTCATTGTTGGTAGCAGATTTAGAGCGTATAAAATATAATTGCCATTTAGCCTTAAACCACTCTCGTTTAGCAATGTTAAATTCTTTTGCTCTAAAATCATTTTGTATTAAAGCTAAATGTCTTGTGTATTTAATATCATTTAAAACTTGCTCAGCTCCTAAACGCAAATAATCAGGCTTATAATAAACATAAGCCATAGAAAATAATAAAGATAATATAATACAAACAAAAATTAGTTCTATTGAAGTAAAAGATTGCTTCATTTTATAGAATAATAAACTTTATGATTACCCAAACTAACATAAATCCTACTAGCTTTTTTACTAGAATGAAGCTCTAATTTGCCTTTAGAAATACCATAAAATTTAAGTCTTAAAGCTAGTTCTTTATCTTGAGCAAAAATATAAGTGAGATTGTGTTGTTTTAAATTTAACGCTAATTCTTTAGCTATATGATAATCATAGGCAAAATGTTTTTTGGGATCTTTTAATAAATAATAAAAACTTTGATTAAAAATAATACCAAGATAAAAAAATAATAAAAATACCAAAGAACATTCTATAAAAATTTTATGTTTTAAACGCAGCTGTGGCATCCTTGAGCGATAGGAAGACATTAAATAACGAATTAACAAAGGAGTACAAACTACACAAAAAGGTAAAAAATCTTCTAAAAAAAGTCTTTGTCTTATAGAAAAAATTAAACAAAAAACAAAAGTAGTTGCACTAATAAACCATAAAAGTGGCTTATCATCTTGCAAAAGAATTCTATAAACAACATAAAAAAAATAAAGGAAAATTAAAGGTGAAAAACAAGCTGCAAAAATACCCAAAGTATCTAAAAAATACCCCTTAGGCTTTCCACTTGCATCAAATCCATAGACACTCATTGCAATAGCAAATAAAATTAAAGAACATATAATAAGCAATTTATCTTTTTTATAAATAGCATAAAAGAAAAAAGATAAATATAAAATTGCAAAATTTGCATCTACCAAAAGAACTAAAACTAATAAAACATAAAATAAAAATATTTTTTTATATTCAAATAATACTAAAATTAAAAGGGTAAAGAATATCACAATACTTGATTCATTAACAAGCAAAGCACTAGCCACACTACCAGGAAGCAATATAAAAAGCACAACAGAAATAAAGGCATCAAAGGAAGTTTTGGTATATTTTAAAGCTAAAATATATAATAAAACACAGCTTAAAGAATGTAATAAAACAAAAGGGAGTCTTAATCCAAAATCATTTTGACCAAAAAGAGTAGTCCCAAATCTAGCGATCATAGCAATTAAACTATGATCATAAAAATAAATTTGTGCTTCGTTGTAGCTTATAGATAAAGTGCTTATACCATACAATAAAGCACAAAAATCAAAAAATAAAACGGCTAACAAATACCTTTTCATTTTTAATTAGTCAAGCTTTACAGGCCCATTACTTGCATGAGATTGCAAAAATCTTAAAATTCTATCTTTTTCCGCATCAGTAATTTTCGCAAAACCTTGCATAGCAGATAAATATGCATCCCATTCTTCCATTAAATGTTCTTTTGGTTTATGCGCTGCATGACAACTTGTACAAGTATCATAATAAGTTAATTCTATCTCATCCCAAGCAAGAATTTCTTGATCGGTTAAATCTTTACTTTTAACTAAAAATTCCATTTCATTACTTGCATTTTTAGTATTTAAAGTAAGCAAAAGATAAATTCCATCTTTAGTGTAAGCAAGACTTTTTGGATTTGACTCTACAACCTCGCCTTTAACTTTGATTAAAGAATATTCACCTTCTTCTTTTATAAGCTCTACTTTAGAGCCTTCATAAATTTGTCCTACTACTTTTTTACTAGCACTATCTAAAAGATCTACTTTTTCATTAAAAATAAACATATCTTTAGCAAATAAAGCACTAGCTAAAAAAGTCAATACTAATATAATTTTCTTCATTATTAAGCTCCTATAATTTCTGGTGGTGTAGTTGAGTTATAAGGTTTTATAACTTCTTTTAATTTTTTAATACCCACTAGACAAGTATTTACACTTGTTGCTTGAGCCATGGTTGAAGTTGGTCTTGAACTTGTTAAAACATTTACATGACCTGCATTACATCTTGGCTTGCTATCGCTCACATCTTCAGGATCATACCAAGCACCCTCTTGAATACTAATAACCCCTTCCATGATATTATCTGTTACAAAAGCACCTGCTAAAAGCGATCCACGATCATTATATACTTCTACAACTTCTCCATGAGTAATACCAAGCTTTTTAGCATCATTAGTATTAATCATCACAGGCTCTCTACCTTGAATTTTATACAAATCTCTTACCCAAGTATTATCAAGTTGAGAATGCACTCTATATCTTGGATGTGGGCTTACTAAATGGAAAGGATATTTTTTAACTAATTTTTCATTACCCAACCACTCAGCTGGTTCAAACCAAGTTGGATGTGCTTTAAAGTCTTCCAAGTTATATTTTTCAAATTTTGGAGAATAAATTTGAATTTTTCCACTTTCTGTTGCAAGTTTATTTGCTATAGGATCAGCTCTAAATTCAGAATGTCTTACGAAGTTGTAAGCTTCTTTTGGAGTTTCAAAATGAATAAAACCTTGTTTCCAAAAATCAGCAAATTCCATATAATAAGGGCAATCACTTCTACCATAAAAACCTTCAAGCCATTGTTGTTTAGTTTTACCACCGGTGAATTTTTTATGCTCTCTCTCACCTATTCTTTTTGCTAATTCTTCAAAAATATCATAGTCATTTCTACTTTCAAAATAAGGCTCGATTACTTTTTTCATAGCATAAACATAATCTTGAGAATAAGAACCACCAAAACTAATATCATCTCTTTCTAAAGTTGTAGTTGAAGGCAATACAATATCAGCCATTTTTGCCATAGGTGTCCACCAAGGCTCATGGACGATTAATGTATCAAGTGTTCTTAAAGCCTTAATAAGCTCATTTGTATCCGGATGATGACCTAAGACAGAAGCACCCACTACATACATCATTTTGATTTTTGGATAGGTGATTTCTTTGCCTTTAAATTTAACTGTTTTACCCGGATTTAAAATTGCCTCTGAAACCCTACTCGCAGGGATATTAGTATCAAGATTATTTTTACCTTGCGGTAAGCCTACTGGTAATCTTACACCTGAAAATGCTTGTCCACCACCTGAATAATGCATAGAAAAGCCAAATCCACCACCAGGTAAACCTACTTGACCTATCATTGAAGCTAAAACCATTAAAGTCCAATCAGCTTGTTCACCATGGTGTGCTCTTTGCATAGCCCAATTGCCTGCTAAGAAAGTTCTATTTTTCACAAAAGTATCTGCTAATGCAGTAATAACTTTTTCTTCAACACCAGTAATATTTGCAGCCCAAGCTGGAGTTTTATCAATACCATCAGTTTTTCCAAGCAAATAAGGTAAGAATTTGTCAAAACCATCGGTGTATTTTTCAATGAATTTTTTATCGTATTTTCCACTTTTATATAAATAATTCATCATACCAAGCATTAAAGCTACATCGGTATTTGGACGAATTTTAATCCACTGGGCATTTAAAATCTCTGCTGTTTGAGTGTATTGAGGATCAATGGTAATAAATTTGATATTTGATTTGCTGTATTTTTTATAATACTCATCATTACCACGATTTGCAACTTTAAAATCAATTTGATTACATTTATAAAGATCAGCTCCCCATAAAACATAAACTTGGGTATTTTCTAAGATAACCTCGTGAGAAGTTTGTAAAGAATAAACCTCTAAATCCCCTACTATACTAGCATTAACTTTACCGGCAGCTCCATTACTATACTCTCCATCGGTGCCGATGTGACCACCTAAAGCAGTGTTAAAAAATCTTCCTGCTACTGAGTTACAATTGTGCAATAAACCTACATGCCCCCAAGCACCATAACTTGCATTAAATAAATTTTCAATAGGAGTTTCTTTTAATTTTTGCAATACAAGCTCTAAAGCTTTTTCCCAGCTTACTCTTACAAAAGGTTCTTTACCTCTTAATTTAGGCCTTTTCTTTCCTTCTAAAAAACTTTTTCTAACACAAGGATACTTTACCCTAGTGTCTGAATAAGTTCTATCAATGATAGCATCAGTGATAATAGAAGGATGTTTATCAGATTGTTGTGGAGTAACTTTTACAAGTTTTCCTTCTGAATTTACTTCAGCCCAAAAAGCACCAAAGTGAGTTGCATGAGGAATTTTTTTAGTATCATAAAATTTAGTTCCCTCACTTGCGGCCATTAAAGGGTTAACCGAAGCAATCGCTGAAGTAGCAGCAAGTCCTTTTAGAAATTTTCTTCTTGTTAAACTCATAAGACATCCTTTCTTAACAAAATAAAGTCAAAATAATATTATAACATTTGTATTTGATTTAAAGCTAAATTTTAATGCTCCAAAAAAAGTCAATCCATTCTTTAGCTTCTTTTATATAAAATTCAGGGATTAATAATGCTGAAGGTTTATAAAAAACACTTGCTACTTTGAGCTCTAAATGAGGATATTTTTCCATTAAAACTCTTTTGATTTCTATCATAGTTTCACCACTATCTATAATATCATCTACCAAAAGAATTTTTTTATATGAACTAAGATCAGGGATATTAAAAATTTTAATCGTATCTAATTTTTGAGTATCTTCATAGTGAATGGAATTTAAAGAAAATAAATTTCTATTTCCCATACCTTCTGCTAAAAAATGACCCAAAGTCATACCACCTCTTGCAATGGCAAGTAACACATCAGGATTAAATTCTTCCTTAATTTTGCGTGTAAAAGGAATAATTTCTTTTTGAAATTCTTCATAAGCATAATAATACATAATCACTTCCTATAAAAATTGTAATAAAAATACCAAAGATGAAATTGCACTTAATACAATAATACCAAGATTAATTTTATCAAATTCTTTTTGCATGATACGCATAAATAAATATGCAATAAAACCAAAAGCAAAACCTGTGGTAATAGAATAAGTCAGTGGCATCATGATAATAATAAAAAACGCACTCACTGCTATAGCTTTATCTTTAAAATTAATATTTGCAACTTCCATAAACATTAAAACACCAACAAGCACTAAAATAGGATAAATAGAATTTGCAGGAATAGCTTTAAATACTGGCAATAAAAATAAAGTAAAAACAAAACATATAGCAGTAACTAAAGCTGTAAGTCCTGTTCTACCTCCTGCCTCTACCCCTGCTGAGCTTTCCACAAAAGCAGTTACAGTAGAGGTACCAACAACTGCTCCCATAGCCGAACTAGCCGCATCAGCGCCCAAGGTTTTACCTAACTTTTTCTCACCTTGCTTTGGATCATCAAAGATTTTTCCTCTTGAGCCTACACCTGTGATTGTACCTACACTATCAAAAAGCTGTGTAACAAAAAAAGTAAGCACTATAGGAATCATACTAAGCTCTAAAGCTCCTTTTATATCAAGTTTACCAAATATTGCACTTAAACCATTATCTCCGCTTATAACTGGCATAGAAAAAAGTTGCTCTGGAAATTTAGCCCCATCAATACCAAAAATCCAAGCACACAAAGCACTCACAAAAACAGCTAAGATAAATGCGGCTTTAATCCTCCAAGCCCAAAAAACAAAAACCAAAAACAAGCCAAACAATCCAAAAAGCACTTTAGTGCTTGAAAAATCACCCAAACCTACTAAAGTTGCTTCGCTTTTAGTGATAATCCCCATTTGCACAAGCCCCATAAAAGCTATAAAAGTTCCAATACCTGCTGATATGGCTTTTCTTAAATCATTTGGTATGCTTTTTATCACCCAAATTCTAAAATTAGTAAAAGATAGCAAAGTAAAAACAATACCTGATAAAAACACAGCCCCCAAAGCACTTTGCCAAGGAATTTGATAAGTATTACACACGCTAAAAGTAAAATACGCATTTAGCCCCATACCCACACTCATAGCCACAGGAGTATTAGAGAAAAAAGCACTAAAAGTAGTAGCTATAATAGTTACTAAAGCAGTTGCAACAATTAAAGCCTCTAGTGGCATACCTGAATTACTCATAATATTCGCATTAACCGGTATGATATAAATCATTGCTAAAAAAGTAGCAATACCTGCATAAATTTCAGTTTTTACATCACTATTATGCTCTTTAAGTTTAAAAAAATCCATTTTTATCCTTAGTAAGTTTTTAATTCATTATACAAACTATCTCGCTCTATTGCTATATAACCTGAGCTTTGAATCATTTCTATAAAAGTTTTTAAACTCAAGCCATTTGAACTTTTTGCCCCACCTGCACTTTGTATACTTTCTTTTTCTATAGTACCATCTAAATCATTTGCACCAAAATCTTGAGCTACCATAGCTAAATTTATACCCATGGTTGCCCAATAAGCTTTGATATTTTTAATATTATCAAGCACTATCCTTGCAATAGCTAAGGTTTTTAAAATTTCTACCGAGCCAAGTGGTTTTTTACCTGTAATAAAACTATTATCTTGTTGCCAAACTAAAGGTATAAAGGCATTAAACCCACCGGTTTGATCTTGAAGATTTCTTAATCTTATCATATGATTGATTCTATTTTCTCTACTTTCTATATGCCCAAATAGCATTGTGGCATTACTTTGTCTGCCTTTTTCATGCCAAAGTTTGTGAATTTTTAGCCAATTTTCACTACTTACCTTACCATGACAAATTCTTTTTCTAACTTCTTCATCAAAAATTTCAGCCCCGCCACCTGGCATAGAATCAACACCATACTCAAGCATTTTTTCTATCACTTCTTCATAACTCATATTAAAAGCCCTGCTTAAAAAATCAATTTCAGCAGCAGTTAAGGCTTTAATATGCAAAAATGGATATTTTTCTTTAATCATTTTAAAAATTTCCAAATACCACTGCCATGATGTGTTTTTATTGTGTGCTGAAACAATATGAATTTCTTTAGTATCTCTTAAAACTGTTTCATCGACTATTTTCATTATCTCTTCGTGCGACATAGTGTAAGGATTAGGATTTTTCCTGTGTGCTGAAAAAGCACAAAATTTACAAGTATCTGCGCATATATTTGTAGGGTTAATATGGCGATTGATATTAAAATAAACCTTTTTATCGTGTAAATTAGTACGAATTCTTTGTGCATATTTACCTAAAGTAAAAAGCTCTAAATCCCAAAGTTTATTAGCTTCTTCTTCATTTAATCTTTCTTGATTTTCTAGTTTTTCTATAATTGTTTGCATATTCTTACCATTTTTTAAATTTAAATTACAATTATAATTTTAACTTACTTAAAATTTAATACAAAGTATTTTTGGTATGATACTAGTAAAATTAAATAAGGATTATTATCAAGTTATGGATATGCAAAAAATTCAAAAATTAAAAAATTCTTTAAAAGATTATGAAGCTTATTGTTCTAGACTTTTTTTAAAACAAGGTTCATTTAGTTTTTATCACTCTAAAGAAATTGATCGTTTTATAGAAGATGTTTATGAGCTTGTTTTGAATGATTTTTTCGATGATTATTTTCCGCATAATGATAAATTCCCTTTTTGTATCATCGCTATTAAACAATATGCTAAAATGAATTTAAGTATAAAAGAAAATGTTGATTTATTGCTTATTTATAAAGATATAAAAGCTTATAATATCAAGCCTTTAATGAAAGCATTTATTGCTTCTTTAAATGATATTAATTTAAATATCAATTATCAAATTTGTGAAATAAATGGACTTTATAATATAGCCAAAAATGAGCTAAAACAAAATATTTTACAATATCGTTATATTTGTGGATCTAAGATTTTATTCAAACAAATCAAAGAAAAAATTTCTCAAGCTCAAGATGAGTTAAAAGAAGAATTTGCTTTGAAAATTTTGCAAGAATTTAACCCTTATCATCAACCTTTAATTAAGCAAGAATTTGATATTAATAAAAATTTTGGCGGTTTAGATGAGCAACTTGATATAGAAAATTTAAGTATATTATTTAAAGATTCTCCTAAAAATTATATGCTTAATTTTATCAACGAAAAAGAATTAAGTGAATTTAAACTTGCGAGTGATTTTTTATTTTCACTTAAATGTGCAATGAATCTTTTAGAAGGTAAAAACACTAATTTATTCTTAATACAAAATTCACAAGAACTTGCTAACTTAATGCAAAAAAAAGAAAAGAAAAATTTAGATCTTAAATCCATACTTATTCAAAAAGCTATGCAATGCATGCAAACTTGTGGAATTTATACGCAATTTTTAGCAAGGTGTATCCAAGAAAAACACTATAAAGATAGTAAGCTTTATGAAACACAAGATAGCTTTTTTACTTATTCTAGCGAAAGTGAAAACCTAAGCTTGATATTAAATCAACTTTTAAAATTAGATGATAAAGATTATAATTTTGATATCAAACTCATTTTTGCATTAAAAAGAGCAGAAAATAAAGATGAAAATCTAGAATTATTCAAAAAGATCTTAAAAAGAAAACATTCTTTTGCTCTTTTAAAACTTCTTGCTGATGCTAATATTTTAAAAGATTTTTGCAAACCTCTTACTCAAAGTAAATTTTTACTCGAAGAAGAAGGTATTTATAGTGCATTAGATAGAGCACTATTTTGCTTAAAATACTTTGAAGAAAAAGATTATGACTTTGATGAAAATACACTTTTAATAATAAAACTCACCATACTTTTAAGTGCTATTCATGAAGAAAATGAAATTTCTTTAGCAAATATTTATAGAGCTTATGTGGGAAAATTTGAAATTGACAATGAGCTTTTAGATTTTGGCTTAAGATTATATAAAAATTTTAACGCTTTTAAAGACATTATAGAAAAAGAAGATATCTATAATTCTACTATTGTTTTAAATTTTATTTCCAAATTAAACGATATTAATACCTTAAAAACCTTACATCTTTTATCTTTTTGCAATGCTAAAGCTTTGGGCATAGAAAATCATTTTTATTATAAAAGCTTAGAAAGATTGTTTCAAAATGCATTAGAAGGCTTTGAGGATGAGAATTTAATTGATGAGAGTCAAAGAAGAGTAAAAAAAGAACAAACTCTAAAAAGAAGCAAGGCTTTTTTAGATCTTGATGAGCAAACTCAAGATAATATCACTCATATTAAATCTAATCTCTTTTTTATAAAAAATAGTTTTGAAAAAATCATTAAAATAACACAAATTGCACAAAAGGAAAATTTTACTTTTTGGCTTGATAATCAAGATAATTTTACCCTAGAGCTTATAATGAATAGAAAAAATAATCTTGAAAATATACTCAATACCTTAAGTTCTTTAAATTTAGTCTTTATGAGTTTCTTTGAATTATTTGATGAAAAAGTTTATTTGAAATTTGAATATTCAGATATAGTAAGCGATACTCAAAAGCAAAGTTTAGAAAATTTACTAAATTCTAAATTACATTTAAAAGTACAAAAAAAGGCAAAAAAACCAAACATTAAAAAAGATGAATTAAAATTAGATATGAATTATTCCAAAAGCTATGCCAAAATAACCTTAAACACAAAAGATCAAAAAGGTTTGATGGCTTATGTGATGGATGTGCTTGCAAGATATGATATTATCTTAAGCGCAGCAAAAATTCAAACCATAAAAGAAAGAACGCGAAATGTTTTGATTTTGCATAAAAATGAAAGCTTGCAAGATCATAAAGATCAAATTCTTAAATCACTAATAAGCGAGTAAAAGATGTGCGGAATAGTAGGTTATATAGGAACTAAAGAAAAGAAAAAAATCATATTAGAAGGCTTAAAAGAGCTTGAGTATAGAGGTTATGATAGTGCTGGTATAGCAGTGATGAAAGATGGTGAGTTAGACTTTTTTAAAGCGGTTGGAAAATTAGAAAATTTAGCTAATAAAACTGCTAATTTTAATAGTGATGGCTTTGGACTTGCTATAGGCCATACGCGTTGGGCAACTCATGGAAAACCAACCGAAATAAATGCGCATCCACATTTGGGACAATACTCTTGTGTAATACATAATGGAATCATAGAAAACTACCAAGAATTAAAAACAAAGATCACACAAGAAGGTATTAATTTTCTAAGTCAAACTGACACTGAAGTTATTGTGCATTTATTTGAATACCATGCAAGTAATTTAGAACCATTTGAAGCTTTTAAAAAGACCATAGCTGAACTAAAAGGTGCTTTTGCAATCTTACTTGTAAGTAAAAAAGATCCTAATACAATTTATTTTGCTAAAAATGCAGTGCCACTCATCATCGGAAAAAATGGTGATGAAAATGAATATTATTTTGCATCAAGTGATGCGCCTTTAATTTCTTTAGTGGATAAAGTAGCTTATCTTGAAGATGGAGATTATGGATATGTTAATTTAAACGAATGCAAAATTTGCCATGATCAAGCTTGCATACAACCTACTTTTGTAGCTTTAAGTCAAGATAAAAGTTATGCCCAAAAAGATGGTTATAGATTTTTCATGGAAAAAGAAATCTATGAGCAAAGTAGAGTTTTAGGTGAAGTTTTAATGGGACGCTTACAAGGTGAGCAGATTGTTTTTGAAGATATAGATGAAACTCTTTTGCAAAATATAGATGAAATCACGCTTTGTGCTTGTGGCACAAGCTATCATGCAGCATTAAGTGGAGCTTATTTACTTGAAAGACTTGCAAAAATTAAAACTAAAGTTGAAGTAGCGAGTGAATTTAGATACAGAGAAGCTATTATAGGTAAAAACTCTCTTTTTGTAGTAATCTCTCAAAGTGGCGAAACGGCTGATACACTAGAAGCTTTAAAAATAGCAAAAGCACAAGGAGTTAAAACTTTAGCAATATGCAATGTAGACAATTCCAACATCGTGCGTTTAGCTGATATATCTTTACTTACTAGAGCGGGCATTGAAAAAGGTGTGGCTTCAACTAAAGCTTTTGCCACTCAAGTGGCAACTTTATGGATGCTTGCAATCTATCTTGCGCAAAAAGCAAATTTGGATATGAGTAAAGAAATCAAAGCTCTAAGAAGCTTACCAAGTATAGTTAAAGTTGAACAAAACTTACATGAAAAAGTACATAGAATTTCAAAAAGATACCTACACGGTCATGGCTTTTTCTTTATAGGAAGAGATGTATTTTATCCATTAGCTTTAGAAGGTGCTTTAAAACTTAAAGAAATTTCATACTTACATGCTGAAGGCTATCCAGCAGGAGAGATGAAACATGGACCTATTGCTCTAGCAGATAGTGAGCTTTTTACCGTTGCATTAATGCCACAAAATTGTCTTTATGAAAAAACTAAATCAAATGTAGAAGAATTAGCTGCAAGGGATTCTACCTTGCTTGCTATTTCCCCGCTTGATTTTGATTTAAGCGATGATTTTATAAGAACTTCAAAACAAGAACACTATATGTGTGAATTTTTCGAAATGATGGTAATCTTACAACTTCTTGCTTTGGAAGTTTCTATAAGACTTGGCAATGATGTAGATATGCCAAGAAATCTAGCAAAAAGTGTTACCGTAGAATAAATATTTTGTGTAGTTTTGAAAAAACTACACTTTTTTAAAAAATTTTATAAATACTTCTTAAATTATAAGCAAACTTTAGGGATTATTTGGTTTAAATATTACATCTTATTTTATTACAAGGAAAAGCCATGGAATATAGAATCGAACACGATACTATGGGAGAGATTAAAGTTCCTAATGATAAATATTGGGGTGCGCAAACTGAAAGAAGTTTTGAAAATTTTAAAATTGGTTGCGAAAAAATGCCAAAAGTTTTAATTTATGCTTTTGCAAATCTTAAAAAATCTTTGGCTTTAGTTAATAACAAACTTGGTAAATTAGACGAAGCTAAAAAAAATGCCATTGTGCAAGCTTGCGATGAAATCGTAGCAGGAAAATTTGATGATAATTTCCCACTAGCAATATGGCAAACAGGTTCAGGTACTCAAAGTAATATGAATATGAATGAAGTTATAGCAAACCGTGCCACTGAAATTATGGGCGGTGATTTTAGAAAAGAAAAACTTGTTCATCCAAATGACCATGTAAATATGAGCCAAAGCTCAAATGATACTTTTCCAACTGCTATGAGTATAGTTTCAGTAGAACAAGTAGAAAAAAAACTTATCCCTGCTTTAGATGAGCTTATTGCAACTTTTGAAAAAAAAGTAAAAGAATTTGAAGGAATTATTAAAATAGGAAGAACTCATCTTCAAGATGCTACACCACTTACCTTAGCTCAAGAATTTAGCGGATATCTTTCTATGTTACTTCACTCAAAAGAGCAAATCATCGCTTCTTTACCTACATTAAGAGAGCTTGCAATAGGTGGAACGGCTGTTGGCACAGGATTAAACGCTCATCCAGAACTTAGTGAAAAAGTAAGCGAAGAATTAAGCAAGCTAATAGGTACTAAATTTGTTTCAAGTCCAAATAAATTCCATGCATTAACAAGCCATGATGCCATTAATTTTACACATGGAGCTATGAAAGGTTTAGCTGCAAATTTAATGAAAATAGCAAATGATATTAGATGGCTAGCAAGTGGCCCTAGATGTGGACTTGGAGAGTTAAACATACCTGAGAATGAACCAGGAAGCTCTATCATGCCAGGCAAGGTTAATCCTACTCAGTGTGAAGCCTTAACTATGGTTGCAGTACAAGTTATGGGAAATGACGCAGCAATTGGTTTTGCAGCAAGCCAAGGAAATTTCGAGCTTAATGTTTTTAAACCTGTGATTATTTATAACTTCTTGCAAAGCCTTGATTTATTAGCTGATGCTATGCATTCATTCAATATCCACTGTGCTGTTGGTATAGAACCAAATAAAGAAAAAATAGATCATAATTTACATAATTCTTTAATGCTAGTAACTGCACTAAATCCACACATTGGTTATGAAAATGCAGCTAAAGTAGCAAAAAATGCTCACAAAAAAGGCATTTCTTTAAAAGAAAGTGCTATGGAGCTTGGCTTAGTAAGCGAAGAAGACTTTGCTAAATTTGTAGATCCTACAAAAATGATAGGACCAAAAAAATAATCAAAAGACTAGGAATAATCCTAGTCTTTTCTTAAGAGTTAGTATGATTTATGAAAATGACTATTTATTTATAGAAAAAGAAAATTCTCAAATTCCTTGGGTGAAAATTTTTACTAAAGAAAATTACAGAGAATTAAGTGATTGTCCAACCTTTTTACAAAATATGCTTTTTCAATATGTTTTAGCTTGCGAATTAAGCCTTAGAGAGTATTATAACCCAGAAAAAATCAACATAGCTTCCTTTGCAAACTATGTGCCAAGAGTGCATTTTCATGTTATGGCACGTTTTAAAGAAGATGCTTTTTTTCCTGAATGCATGTGGGGAAAACAGCAAAGAGAAATTAAAAATTTAAATTTACCTGATTTTGATGGATTTGTATCAATATTACTTAAAAAAATAAAAAATATTTATGTTTAAAAAATTTATTAATTCTAGCTATATAGCTTTATTACATCATCCACTTGGAGTTATTTTTTATTTATGTTTTTGGTTTTTTATAGCATTTTTTTATAGTTCATATCAAACTAGTATTTTTTTACTTTTAACCCTATTTATAATTTTTTGCGAAACATTCACTAACTCAAAAAACAATTTAATACAAAATTATAAAAACTTGAAAAATTTATGGGTTGGGTTTTTTGGACTAATTTTTTATATATTTTTAAATTTTATCTTTAAAGATGGCATAGAAAATTATTTAATATTTTTTACTAATAATTCTTTATATATTTCTTTAGCAACAGCTCTTATAGCTTTAGTATGTGCAAGAAAATTATGTGATTTTAATTATTTTCATCATTTTTTAGCTGCCCTTTCTTTTAGTATAAGTTTTTGGCTAATTTTTGGTATATTTTTGGCTATATTTTATGGTTCGTTTGATTTTTTATTTGATATTTCTTCAAGTAAACTAAATTCTCATGTTCTGTCATTGTGGCTTTTTAGTGCTGGAATTTTTTCTTTATTTTTACTTGGCAATTTTACTTCATATAATTTTAATAAAATTTTTATATTTATACTAAATAGTTTTAGTATTTTATATATAATCATGCTTTTTACCTATGGTTTAGGAGTATTATTTAATCTTTTAAAAAATCTTAGTATAGTTCATCTATGTCTTTGGTTTGGTAATTTTTTATTAATTAATCTTTGGATAAATTTATCTTTTTATAAAATCAAAAAAGCACTACTCTATACCTTTTTTATTGTGTTACTATCATTAAATATTTTCGTATTTTATGCTATTATAATTAGAATTGCACAATATGGTTTTACGCCAGAACGCTTAGCAGTATTGACTTTAAATTTATGGCTTTTAATTGCAAATTATCTAAGCGTATTTAAGCAAAAAATAGCATTAAAATTTTCTTTTTACCTACTTGCGTTTATGGCACTATTTTTAGGATTTTTTGCAAATTACATAAGTTTTTCTTCGCAAAAATACCAATTACAAAAATTAGAAAACTCTATACACTCTTTAGATCTTGACTATATTCAAAGTAAACAATACTACAATCAAATCAAAGGCATCAAAAACACCTTACATGATCTTGATAAAAATTATAACAACAATTATAGTTTTGATGATTTTTTAAAAACTTATAATCTAACTCACTTAAAGCCACAAAAGATAGAATTTCACAATATGTCCAAAAAATTTCATCCAAAATACTCCAAATTAAAAGAAAATTATGATGAAGTATTATTTGATTTTATTGCTAATTCAAGTGACTTTAAATATTTTATGAAAATTGATGATAATACCTTGTATTTTTTGCTTCAAGAAAAAGAACTTTTAAAACTTGAAAATTTTGACAAAATCTTAAAAAACTACCAAAAAAATTCACAGTTAAGCTACAAACTTAACAATGGCTCATCTTTGATTTTTATCCCTTTAGAATTTAATATCAATATAAAAGGTCAAATAACTTTTTTTAAAACTCATGTTTTTATTAAAAACAGCAAATAAATTATTTAATATAACAAACTAAAATATCAAAAAAAGAAAGGTTTAAACTATGAAGCAATTGTTATTTTTACTTACACTTTGCTCACTTGCATTTTCCACGCAATGTGAGGTTAAAATAAAGCAAATTCAAAAAGAAATAGCTTATGCTAAAAATTACAATCATCAAGAAAAAGCTTTAAGTTTAGAATTAGCCTTAAAAGAAGTTCAGGCAAATTGTGCAAAAGATCCTCTTTTTTATGATAAAAAATTAGAGGCTAAAAAACTTAAAGAGCAAGAGATAGAAAAAATCGAACAAGAGTTAAAAGAATTAAAAAAACAAAAAGATTATATGAGTAAAACAGAGTATAAAAATAAAAAACAAGCTTTAAAAGACAAAAAAGACAAAATTAAAAAAGAGATTGAAGAATATATCAACAAACTCTAATTTAATTCCAAATTTGCCACCATTTTTTATTTTGTTGTTTTAATTTTTGCATTAAAATATTTTGATTTTTTAATGCAAACTCATTTTCTTCATCAAGCTTTAACAATTCTTTAGTGCACTCTAAAGCTTGCTCATATTCTTTTAGCTCTTCTAAACACTGAATTTTTCCCACTAAAGCATCGGTATTTTCATTTACTATCTTTAAACAATCTTCATAACATTGCAATGCATCATGAAAATCACCTAAATTTCTTAAACACTCTGCCTTATAATAATGTGTCCAATTTTGACTTTCATCTAAATTTAAAGCCATATTAAGATATTTTATAGCTTCTTTAAAATCTTGTGAATACACTTTAACCGCACCCATAAAATGATAACACTCATATGATTTTGGTTCAAGCTCACTTGCTTTTTTTGCTGCTTCAAAGCTTTCATCATATTTTCCTAAAAAGCTTAAAATTTGTGCTTTTTCTATCCAATATTCCGCAACATCATCAATTATTTTTAAGCATTCATTGATATCTTTTAAAGCTTCATTGTATTTTTCAAGATTTCTTTTACATTTTGCTCTATGAAAATACGATTCATCATCTTCTTCGTTGCTTAAAATCACACTATCATAACATTTTATCGCTTCTTCAAACATATAAAGATCTTCATAACAAAGCCCCTTATAATACTTTACGCCATTATGATTTTTATCAATTTTTAAAGCCTTATTTAAATCTTCTATAGCTTCTTCTTCTAAGCTTAAATTATATTTAGCAATTCCACGCCAAAAATAAAGCTTAAAATTATTTTTATCCACTTTATGTGCTGCATTACAATAAGCTATTAATTCTTCATAAGACTCAAGCTCTTTTGCACAATATGCTCTTTCAAATAATACATCTTTTAAATCAATATAATCTTTATATGTTTTTATAAGCTCATTATATTCATCTATAGCTTCTTGAAATCTTTCAAGCTTGCTTTTAATCCAAGCTCTTTGAGAAAGGGAGTTAGCATAATCTTGGGTATTATTTTGTTTTTTATAATATTTAACAGCTAGTTCGCTATCTTTTAAAGCTTCCTCGTATTTTTCAAGATCAGATTTTAAATAAGCCCTATTAAAAAACACATCAGGATATTCTTTTTGATATTTCAAAGCTTTTTCATAACTTATCAAAGCTTCATCATATTTGTCTATCTTATATAAGCTATTACCTAAATGATAAAAACCATAAGGAACTGCGTGTTCAAGTTCTGCTAATTCTGATGGAGTAAAATCATGCTTTCTTGCTCTTTCTTGATAAAATTTAGCTGCTAAGTCAAAATCCTCTATAGCTTCTTCAATCATTTTTAGATTAATTTTAGTATTGCCTCTATTAATATATGCTTGAGCATATTCTTCATAAAGCTCAATTGTTTTATCATAATATTTCAAAGCTTGCTCATAATCTTCTAAATCATACAAAACTCTAGCCAATGCAAAACATGGATATTGTAAATTTTCATCTAATTCGATTGATTTTTTAAAAGCATCTATTGATAATTCTATCTTTTCTAAGTCTTTATAAATATGTCCCAAAATCAAATATGCCATTGCATTTTCATTATCTAATTCAATGGATTTTAAGCAATCTTGCAAAGCCCCCTCTAAATCATCGACTTTACGTTTATTATTAGCCCTTTTATAATACGCATCAGAAAAACTCTCATCTTGCTCAATCATCTTAGTAAAAAATTCTATAGCTTTTTGATAATCTTCTAAATTCTCATAAGCTACCCCTTGATAATAAAAAATCTGCGAAGATTCAAAACCCAAATCTTGAGACTTCTTAAAATCAAGCAAAGCTTGTTTTGGATCAACACTAAGCAGGGCAATGGCTCTAGTATAATAAGCTATATAATATTCTGGAGCTAAATCGATACAAGTTTGTAAATCTTTTAAAGCTTTTGTTTGCTCATCTAAAAGTATATAAACCCTAGCTCTGTTAAAATATGCTAAATAATATGTATTATCCAGTGCTATAGTTTTATTAAAAGCCAAAAGTGCTTCTTGTAATAAATCTAACTTAAAATTACACAAGCCCAAAAGATTAAACAAAAATACATTACTAGGATCAAATTCTACAGCTATAGTTGCATCTTCAAGCGCTTCTTGAAATTTCAAGCAATTAAATCTACAAAACGCTCTATTATGGTAAGCCTCTAAAAGCAAACGGTGTTTATCTTCATCATCTATAAAAATCATTTTACCATCTTGAGCAAGCGTAACTTCACCCTTGCAAAAAGCTATAAGCTCACTTAAGACTTCATCACATTTTTCAAATTCTGAATTTTCAAAATATTCTTTAGCTAAATCTGATAACTCAGTAATTAAATTATCCAATTTTATTTCCTAGTTCTGATTTTCTTTGTTTAAACTTTTTAAAAATTCTTCTATATTATATTTTGCCCTATAAGTTTCACTCATTAAGTGAATCAAAATATCTCCCAAATCAAGTACAGTCCATTCTTCACTACTTTCTATATTTAAAAACTCTTCACCTTTACTTTTAAGATTAGTTTTTAAATCATCAATCAAAGAAAGTGCATGTCTTTCTCCCATAGTGGTAGCAATCACTACAAATTTGACAAAATAATCCTTATCTTGCATATCAAAAGTTTCTATTAAGTCTGCTTTTTTATCATCTAAAATTTGCACTATATTGTTAATTCTTTCTTGCATTGTTTTCCTTTTGCTAAATATTTTTAAATTTAGAATAATAAAGCTTAACTTCTTCTTTGATTTGCTCACAAACTTGTGATGTTTGCAAGGTTTGTCTTATAAAAGAAGAAGAGATATTTACTTTAGTATCTAAGGTTTTAAAATGTTTTGGTATAAAAATATCATCTCTTTTAGCTACAACAAATTCTACCAAATTTTGCAATCTTTCAAATTCATGCCATTTTTCAAGACTTTGTAAATGATCAGCCCCCAAAATAAGATAAAATTTAGAAATTGTATATTGTTTATACAAAAAATCAACACTTTCTATACTAGGCACAGGTCTTTGTTTTTTTATTTCAAAATCACAAATTTCAACTTTTTCCAAACCTCCCCAAATCATATCACACCATTTTAAGCGTCTTTGCTCATTTGCGGTAAATTCTTGCTTAAAAGGACTAATAAAAGTAGGCATAATAATGAGCTTATCAAGCTCTAAATTTGCTAGTGCATTAAAGACTATAGCATTATGCCCTAAATGAGGTGGATCAAAACTGCCACCAAAAAGTGCGATTTTCATTAAAATTTAACCTTTTTTTAGTAGAATTTTACCTACTTAATCATAAAAAGGAAATGAAAATGGCTGTAAAAGTTGCAATAAATGGTTTTGGACGCATTGGAAGATGCGTTGCAAGAATTATCATGAAACGCGATGATATCGAACTTGTAGCGATTAATGATACTACTGATATAGAGCTTACTAAATATCTTTTTAAATATGACACTGTTCATGGGGTATATGATGGTAGTGTTAAAAATGAAGGTGATGATTTAATAATTGATAATAAAAAAATAAAAGTTTTAAAAAGCAGAAATGTAGCTGATTTAGACTTTGCAAAATATGGCGCACAAATTGTTTTAGAATGTACTGGCGCACACTTAACTATGGAAAAATGTCAAGGATTTTTAGATCATGGGGTGCAAAAAGTTATCATGAGTGCACCTGCAAAAGATAAAACTCCAACTTATGTTTTAGGGGTAAATGCTCACGAATACAAAGGCGAAAACATCATCTCAAATGCAAGTTGTACTACTAACTGTCTAGGTCCAATTTGTAGAGTTTTACAAGATAATTTTGGCATAGAAAAAGGTTTAATGACAACTATTCATGCATATACAAACGGACAAAGCATTATTGATGCAAAAGCAAGAGATAAAAGAAGATCACGTGCTGCTGCACAAAATATCATCCCTACTTCAACTGGTGCAGCAAAGGCTATGAAGCTTGTTATGCCTGAGCTTGATGGAAAATTACATGGTCAAAGCATGCGTGTACCTGTAGCTGATGTGTCAACTGTGGATTTAACTGCAACTTTAAAGAAAAAAGTAAGTAAAGAAGAAATCAATGAAGCCTTTAGAAAAGCAGCTGCTAGTAATTTAAAAGGTATATTATTAGTAGATGATGAAGAAAGAGTTTCAAGTGATTTTATAACTTGCTCTTATGGTGCAATTGTAGCAAGTGATTTAACTCAAGTAATTTGCGATGATTTTGTTAAAGTGGTTGCTTGGTATGATAATGAATGGGGAT
The DNA here is from genome assembly GCF_024723695.1 of Campylobacter sp. S4:11. Lineage (NCBI taxonomy): Bacteria > Pseudomonadati > Campylobacterota > Epsilonproteobacteria > Campylobacterales > Campylobacteraceae > Campylobacter > Campylobacter sp. S4:11. Next base: position 21,128 of record NZ_JANQDC010000020.1, read on the forward strand.
ATTCTTCTCGTTTAGTAGATATGGCAGTATTTATAGCAAAGGCTTAAGATGAGTAGTATTTTATCGATTAAAGATATTGATCTTGCAAAGAAAAAAGTATTTATAAGATGTGATTTTAATGTTCCTCAAGATGAGTTTTTAAATATTACCGATGATCGTCGTATTCGCTCAGCTATCCCTACTATAAGATATTGTTTAGATAATGGTTGTGCAGTTATTTTGGCTTCACATTTAGGGCGTCCAAAAGAAATAGCTTCAAAATACTCTTTAGAACCGGTTGCAAAAAGACTTGCGCGTTTAATGGCTAAAGAAGTCATCATGGCTAAAGATGTTATAGGTGAAGATGCAAAGAAAAAAGCTAGTGAATTAAAGCCGAGCGAAATCTTACTTTTAGAAAATTTACGCTTTGAAAAGGGTGAAACTAAAAATGATGAAAACTTAGCTAAAGAACTTGCTTCTATGGCTGATGTTTATATTAATGATGCTTTTGGGGTTTGTCATAGAGCCCATGCTAGTGTTGAAGCTATCACTAAATACTTTGACAATACAAACAAAGGTGCGGGATTTTTACTCCAAAAAGAAATCGAGTTTGCAAGCAATCTCATCAAACATCCTGCACGACCTTTTGTGGCGGTAGTGGG
>NZ_JANQDC010000021.1:0-20700 GCF_024723695.1 Campylobacter sp. S4:11
GAATTGAATGAGAATAAATCCAAGTTTCAAATTTGTTTATACTTGGATTTAAATGCTATAATTTTACTTTAAATTTTTAAAGGTTTTTTTATGGCTGCTGATGATCAAGAAAAAACAGAAGAACCCACGCCCAAGAAAATAGAAGATGCGCGCAAAGAGGGTAATGTCCCAAAAAGCCAAGATGCATCTGCTGTGGCTGTACTTGTTATAGCTGTGGTTGTGGTGTTGTTTATGTTGCCTTTTATAGGGGAGAGAATTAGCGGTTTGTATAGGTTTTATCAAAGTTTTATAGGCATAGAGCTTGATTTAAAAATCTTACAAAAAATTATTATAAAAACCATGATAGAAATGTTTATTATGGTTTTACCTATTACTCTAATAATTATGGTTGCAGGTGTACTTGGTAATTTAATGCAATTTGGTTTTATTTTTACTACTAAGCCTATTACTCCAAATTTTAATAAAATTAATCCTATTAATGGACTTAAAAATCTTTTTTCTTTGAAAAAAATCATTGAGGCTTTGAAAATTACTCTTAAAGTTGGAGTTGTTTTTGGTATAGCTTTTATTTTTTTATTGCAATTTATGAAAGAGCTTCCTAGGGTAGAGCTTTATACGATTTATCCACAACTTTTATGGCTTAGAGATAAGGCTATTATACTTGCAGCTATTGTGATTATAGCTTTTTTGATTATCGGGCTTTTGGATGTACTTTTAGTAAGGTATCAATACTTTAAAAACTTACGCATGAGCAAACAAGAAATCAAAGATGAATACAAGCAAAGCGAAGGAGATCCTTTAGTAAAAGGAAGAATTCGTCGTTTACAAATGGAAGCAGCAAGACGCAGAATGGTGCAAGATGTTGCTAGTGCTGATGTTGTAATTACTAACCCTACTCACTATGCGGTTGCTTTACGTTATGATAGTTCTAAAGAAGCTGCGCCTAAGGTTTTGGCTAAAGGAGTGGATTTTTTAGCTTTGCGTATTAAAGATATGGCATATGAATACAATGTTATGATTTATGAAAATCCTCCTTTAGCTAGAGAGCTTTATAAAGCTTGTGAGGTAAATGATCTTATCCCGCCGGAGCTTTTTAAAGCAGTGGCAGAGGTTTTAAGCTTTGTCTATACTTCTAATAGGCAAAAATTTGCTGATAGATTAAAATAAATTTAATTTTTTAATTAAACTTATGATAGTCATGGTTATAGAAAGAGCGTAGATGCCTAAAAGTGCTATACGGTGGGATTTGAGGTTGATTTTTTCCATGATTTTTATACCAAGATAAACTCCTAGCATAGAGCTAAGTCCCACCAAGCTTCCATTTTGTAAAACTTCTTTATCAATGATGTCATTATATACAAAAGAACTAATCCCTGAAATGGAAGCAAATATTACAAAAAATAAGCTAAGTGGCACTACTTTTTTGGTATCATAGCCTAAAAAATAAGCCAAAATAGGAGTGATTAAAAGCCCACCACCAATCCCTAAAGATATAGCAAAAATTCCTGTAAATACACCGCAAATTAGCAAAATAGAATTTTTTAAGATATTAGAGTGACTAATGTTTCCAATGGTACTTTTTTGATTAAAAGCAAATTTTAAAAAGAATACAATACTCACGCATAAAAAAATACTTGTTAGGGTTATATCTGAAAAATACGAGAGTAAAAGTCCGCTAAACATCGCACCTAAAAAGCCTCCAAAGCCTATGATAAGACCATCTTTTAAGATTAAATTTTTCTTTTTATAGTTTAAATAGGAGCCAAAAATAGAAGCAAAAATCATTTGTACAACAGAAATTGCAACAGCATGGTGAGAGCTAAGCCCTAAAGTAAGCATAAAAGGAACGATAATCATACCACCACCTATGCCAAAAACCCCCGAAGCCATACCTGAAAAAATTCCTATAATCATATAAGGAAGTAAAGTTAAATCCATAGTTTATAAACCTTTAAATAAAAAATATTGTAACAAAATAAAATTTATTTAGCTTTAGAAAATATAATCATAGTCGATTTATGATGATTATAAATATTTTTTTGGAGTTAATATGAAATTTTGTAAAAAATGCGTTATGCCAGATACTAAGCCTGATTTGCATTTTAATGATGAGGGAATTTGTGATGCGTGTTGCTCGCAAGAAGCGAAAAATCATCACATAAACTGGCAAGAGCGTGAAAAAGAATTTCTAGAACTTGTGAAAAAATATAAAAAACATCCTGTGTATGATTGTGTCATAGGAGTAAGTGGTGGTAAGGATTCTACTTTTCAAGTTTTAAAATGTCTTGAGCTTGGACTTAATCCTTTGTGTGTTTGTTTTGAACCAAGTATCCCTACTAAAATAGGTAAAAAGAATTTAAAAAATTTAAACAATCTTGGTGTTGATTTAATTCATATCAAAAGAAATCCTTTGGTGTATAAAAAATTATCCCGTGAAGCTTTTATAAGAACGGGCGATAATGAATGGCAAAACCATTTGGGGATTTTTACTTGTGTTCCAAAAATAGCTGTTGCTTTTGACATTCCTTTGATTATTTGGGGGGAAAGTCCACAGATTGAATATGGTGGGCCAGCTAGTTCTAAAGAAAAAAACACTTTAGGTAGAGAGTGGCTTGAAGAATTTGGTGGGCTTTTGGGCAATAGAATTTCTGATATGATTGGTGTTGATGGTATTAGAGAGAAGGATTTGTATTTTTACACTTATCCAAGTGATGAAGAGCTTCAAAGAGTAGGAGTTACGGGGTTATTTTTGGGATATTATTTTAAATGGGATTATAAGTATAATTTAAAAATATCTAAAGAAAATGGCTTTAAAACTAGTACAAAACCAGTTGAAACTACTTATGAGAATTTTGAAAATTTAGATTGTTATTCAAACCATGTGCATGATTATTTAAAATACTGCAAATATGGTTTTGGAAGAGCTACGGATAATGCGTGCTTGGATATAAGACTTGGCTATATTAGCCGTGAAGAGGGTGTGAGACTTGTAAATAAATATGATGGAAAACCACCTAAAAAGGCTATTAAGAAATATTTGGAATTTAGTGGTTTTAGTGAAAAAGAATTTGAAAAAATTGTAGATTCTTATACTAATAAAAAGATATTTAAACGCGATGAAAATGGTAAATTTTTAAGAGACAGTGATGGTTCGTTGATAAAAAAAGATGAGTTTGTTTTGAAATGATTTGTATTGTTGATTATCATCTTGGAAATTTTAAATCTGTTTTGAAAGCTTTTGAAAAACTTAATCAAGAAGTGATTATAAGTTCTAAAAAAGAAGATATAAAAAATGCCTCTAAATTGGTTTTGCCAGGTGTTGGATCTTTTAAACAAGGTATGGAAAATTTAAAAAAACTTGCACTAGATGAGCTTTTAAAAGAATGTGTTTTAAAAGATAAAAAACCTATTTTAGGAATTTGTCTTGGTATGCAACTTTTTGCTAGCAAAGGATATGAGGGAGGAGAGTGCGAAGGGCTTGATTTTATAAAAGCAAGGGTTTTGAAATTTGATTTAAGTAAAGAAAAATTATTGCATAGTGGCTGGGATGATTTACAATTTAGTGATAAAAAAAGCAAGCTATTTGATGGAATTTTAGAAAAAAGTGATTTTTATTTTGTGCATTCTTATTATGTAGAGTGTTTAGAGAGAGTAGAAACTTCTTTTTGTGAGTATGAAAAACCTTTTTGTGCAAGTTTTGAAAAAGATAATATTTTTGCTGTGCAATTTCACCCTGAAAAAAGCCAAAATGTAGGTTTGAAACTTTTGGAAAATTTTGCAAATTTAAAGGCCTAGTATGCTTAAAACAAGAATCATACCTTGCGTGTTATTAAAAGATCATCAGCTTGTAAAAAGTATCAATTTTTCTTCTTTTAGAACTATAGGGCATGTAATAAGCACAGCTAGGATATATAATGCTAGAAATGTTGATGAGCTTATAGTTTTGGATATCAATAAAAATGGTGTTATAGATTTTGAAAGCTTAGAAGATATAGCTAATGAGTGCTTTATGCCTTTAACTATTGGAGGTGGGATTAGAACTTTAGAAGATATTAGAAAAGTGTTAGATATAGGTGCTGATAAAATCAGTCTTAATTCTATGGCTTTGCAAGATCCAGATTTTGTCAAAAAGGTGGCAAATACTTTTGGAAGTTCTTGTGTAGTATGCTCGATTGATGTAAAAAAAGACAAAAATAAATTTAAAGTTTTTAATAATGAAATTTTAGATATTGATCCGCTAGAACTTGCATTAAAATACGAATCTTTAGGAGCAGGGGAGATACTTTTAACAAGTGTTGATAAAGAAGGAAGTTCTTTGGGGTATGATTGGGAATTACTAGAGCATTTCAAAGGTAAATTAAAAATTCCACTCATTATCAATGGAGGACTTTCTAAGCCTCAAGATGGGGTAAAAGCTATACAACTTGGTGCAAATGCATTAGCCGGTGCTTATATATTTCATTTTAGTCAATATACTCCAAATGATGTTAAAAATGAGCTTTTAAAAAATAATATCCCTGTAAGGATTGTTTAAATTTACAAAATAAAAATTATTATCTTCTTTAATAACTTCAAAACCATGTTTTAAATATAAATTCAAAGCTTTTGTATTTTCTTTAAAAACACAGGCGTTTAAAGTTTGAACTTTTAAAACATTAAAAGCATAGTTTTTAACTTCTTGCATTAAAAGATTACCTACACCTTTTTTTATACCATAAAGTCCAAATTTACAAGAAAGTTTGGTTATATTGATAAAATCAATTACTCCTATGATATTTTTATCATCATAAACTAAAAAATATTTTTTAGTTGTATCCGTTTTTAGACTAGATAAAAAACTTAAGTGCTCTTTTAAAGTGATATTTTGCGTTTTCATAAATTTAGCAATATTTTCATCATTACGCCATTTTAAAACAAGCTCGATTTCTTCTTGAGTTAAATGGATAAAATCTTTTAAAACTATCATATAAAACTCTCCACTTCATAGCCTTTTTTAACAAGCCATGTTGCAAGTTTTTCTTGATTTTTAGCATAAGCTATGGCTTTAAAATTTGCTTTTAAAATTAAAGCTTCGTTGACTAATGAACTTGCACTAATGATGAGTTTTTTGCTTTCATTCATTAATCTAGCAAGATTAGAATAGTCTATTAGAATTTGTATATTAGGATTTTTTTGGCTTAATTTTTGAAGCGAGTTTAGATGTGAATTTGCTTTTGTGGTAGCTATGATGATGGTTTTATTTTTATTTAGTTTATTTGCTATATCAAAGGAAATATTTTTTGGATCACTTCCCCCTATACAAATAAAATAATCATAAATTTTTTCTCTTTTTATCTTACTTTCTTCATAAAACTCATCGCGTATTAGAGCATAGGAAAAGCCACATCTTAGTTCACAATACTTTGGTACTAAATTTTCATAATCACTTTCTTTAGCATAGGCATTGACATTTAGTAAAATATCGCAAAAATGTTCTTTTATCTCATCATCAAAACTGAGAATTTTAATTCCTGTTTCTAGTTTGATGAGTTTTTCATCATCTGCAGTGATCTCATAATGATCAATGATTAAAAGATCAAATTTTTCTTTTTTGATGAGATTGATTAGCTCATATATGCTAGCACTTGTTAGTTCGTATACAGGATAAGGAATTTCATCTATTAAAGAGCCTTTTAGTGGTAAACAAGCAAAAGATATATCATGGTATTGTTTGGCTAATAAAAGATCTCTTTTAATGTGTCCATGCCCTATAGTGCTAGAACTATCGCTTCTAAAAAGAACTTTCATATATTATACTCGTTAATTTTGATACATTCTTGAAATTTTACACAAGGATTTTTTTCGTTAAATAAAAAGTCTAAAATTCCCAAATAAGCTATAAAATTTGTACCTAATTGAGTATAGGTTGGATGGATAAAATCAAAATATTCAATTTTTATATTTGCATTTTTAAAAATTTCTTTTGCTGTATCTTTCTCAAGATAATTTTTTGATCCTTCTGGAGAAAGATAATAATCAGCTTTTAGTGTTTGGCAAATTTCAAGTAGTAATTTTTCTTTTTTTTCATTTTTTAAGTTTAAAGAAGAGCTTTGCAAAATAGGTGTTTTGATATTCAAATGCTCGCAGTAAATTCTGATTAATTCCATATTAAATTGCACCAAATGCGTATGTTTAAATAAAGCTTTTTTTAAGACACTGTAATATTTTTCAAAATTAGCACTTTTAGAATATGCATGGTAAATGGTTTTTAGAAATTTAAATTTCCACTTTTCATCTTTTTCAAATAAAATATTTTGAAGCGATGTTTTTTGTGGTGCTTTTTGTAAGTTTAGTCCTAGTAAAAAGGTTTTATCTTGTAATTTGATTTTGTTTCTATTTTGCCAAGATCTGCGTTCAAACTGAACATTATCTAAAAAGACAAAAGTATCAACACTTTGTATCATATATATATAGCCAAGCCATGGGTTGAAGGTTGGCTGCATGATGGCTATTTTCACTTAATTTTTCCATAAATTACAATATCGCTATCATTAACTAATCTTTCATCTTCTCCCATGATATTGGTATTCTCATAAGTAAGTACTTTAAAATCATATAAATTTAAATATTCTTTTAAAATTTCTACAAGTTCGTATTCTTGGTAGAGAGTGTTTATACATCCAAGCTCTCCTGTAGTGTTATCATTTGTGATTTTAAAACAATTATGAGCTATTTTTTCTCCATAACCATATCTATAATCTTTTATACTTCTTGTTCTTAAAAAAAACAAAGCATTTTCTTTATACATAGAGTTTTCTTTAGAAATTTTTAATAATTTTAAAAAATCTTCTTTCAAAAGATAGTTAATCACATTAGGAATCATAAAAATATCTGCATTAAGATTTGGATTTTTTAAAGGAAATTCTAAGATATTATCATGAAAAAACTGATAGTTTTTACATTGGATTATTTCTTTGAAATTGTAATTAGCGTTGTTGATATTTTCTTTGTTTAAATCAACCCCGATACATTCATAATCATAATTTGCAAATAAAGAAAGATTATTGCCGTTAGAACAGGCAAATTCTAAAACTTTTTGGTTGCTTTTTTGATGTAATCCTTGTTTGAAAAAAAATTTAATTACCGCTAAATCTGGAAATTTTAAGCCTTTTAAATCTCTTAAGTACATTTTCACTCCTTAGTAATTTTTCCATAGATGATTATATCGCTATCTTTGATATAAACTTTATTTTTTATATTGATATTTTCACTTGTGATAACTTCAAAATCATATAAATTTAAATATTCTTTTAAAATTTCTACAAGTTCGTGTTCTTGATAAGCGGTGCAAAGACAATTTTTCTCACCACTAAATTCATCGCCACTTAAGATGAAGCTACCATTTTTTAACTTTTTTCCAAGTCCATAACGATGATCTTTAATGCTTCTTGCTCTTAAGAAAAAGTGAGCATACCCCCCCCCGCTTACTCGATATAGGTTATTTTGTTTTGCATCTTGCAGTAAATTTTTAAATTCATCTTTGCTAATATAATTAATTACATTAGGTATTAAAAATACATCTGCATTTATATTTTGATGATTTTTAGCAAAATTAAGCATATTTTCATTGAAAAAATTTGCTTTTTGATAATGCATAATTTCTTCAAAATTATAAATAGCGTTTTCATGATTTTGCTTGCTAAGTTCTACGCCAATACACTCATAATCATAATTTGCAAATAAAGAAAGATTATTACCATTATGAGAGGCAAATTCTAAGACTTTTGCATTTTTTAAGGTATCAAGCTTGTTTTTAAAAAACCATCTTACAAGCTCCATATCAGGATACTTAAAACCTTTGATTTTATTTATAAACATTTATTACCTTTGTGAAACTGATATAGTATTTTAGCAAATTCTAAGTCTTCAAAGGTATCAATATCACAGATTTTATTCCTTGGAAGCAAAAAAGCTTTAGAGTGAGGTTTAAACATAAAATCTTCTTCTAGCCACGCTTCTTTTTTGCCAAAGTAAAATGCACCACCATCATGATAAGCTTTGGTAAGATCTTGCGAGCGTTTGTTATAGTTTGATTCATCAAACATATAAACTTTATTTTGTTCATCAAGGTAAAAACCTCTTTGTATAGGGTATTCAAACTCACAAGCTGAAAATAAAAATTTACATTCTTCCTGACTAAATTGCTCAAAAGCTTTTTGTAAGATAAACTCATCTATAAGCGGTGCAGTAGCGTATAAACAGCACACATTTTTATAGTTCTTACCTTGCTCTTCTAGGGTGGTGATGGCATTTTGGATTACAGCGGTTGAGCTTGCATAATCATCACTTAGTTCTTTTTTACGTACAAAAGGAGCTTTGGCTCCGTATTTTAAAGCTACTTCAATGATTTCATCATCATCGCTTGAAATGATCACATCATCAAAAATATCCGAATTTAAAGCACTTTCTATGCTATAAGCAATCAAAGGTTTTCCTAGAAAATCAATGATATTTTTTCTAGGAATGCGTTTAGAACCACCACGTGCAGGGATAATACAAATATTTTTCATGGTTTCTCTTTAAATTTATAAAAAAGTAAGTATAATTGAATTTTTATTTTAAAAGGCTTAATATGATTAAAAATGAAACTTATTTTATAGATTCTTGTGATGATGTAGAATTAAATATAAAAAGAGAAAGTAAATTAGAATATAGAATCACTTATGATGATAGTAAGCAAATGAAAGCTATTGTTTTTATCATAGGTGGCTTTGGTGCAAATGCCAATATGTCGTTTTTAGATTTTGATAGAGAATATCTTGCTAAAAAATTTGATGTTGTTGTTGTAAATGTTTTTTATCATTGCTTTAGTGCTAGACCTTCTATAGATGAAAATTATAAACCAATAATGATTCCAAATAAAAAAGATTGGGAAAGTTTTTGTGAAATAGCAAAACTTTGTAATCTTTCAATTAAAGATTATGAAAAAAATGATTTTAAAGATTGTTTATTTAAACTTGATGAGAGAGTTGAGCAGATAAAAAATGAAGGCGCATTAGAAAAAGATTTTCTAGTTAATGTTTCTTGTGATCTTATTTTACCAAACGGTGACTATCAAAACTATGGTATTATGGCAGCGATTGATCATATAAATGCCTTAAAAGATATAATGAAAAATTTCCCTCAATTTAAATCTTTACCTAAAATTTATGGGGGGGGGTCATATGGCGGTCATCTTGCTTTAATGTGTGCAAAGATTGCTCCTTGGTATGTTGATGGAGTTATAGATAATTCAGGGGTATCGCTACCTCATTTACCACATTTATTGGGTAGAGAGACAGGTTGTGCTGAGTATTTTATAAAAGGAAATAACTACATACTTTCTTGTTTTGTAAAAAAATATTGGACTAGAGATGAAAATTCTCCTTATTTTTTGAGTGATGATAGTTATATGATAAGGGTTCTTTTAAATTCAAAACATTTAAATTTACAAAGTGTAAAAAATAAAAATGCAGTATTTATTAGTTATCATAGTGCAAAAGATGATGGAGCTCCAATTGAACATAAGGCTAATTTGTATGAAATTTATAATCAACTTGGATTTGATGCTACTTTGCATATTGTTAAAGATGAAAATGATGTAGATGGTAGATACATAAAAAGTTTAGATCATGGTTTAAGAATGACGGATAGAGCTTTATTTAAAAAAGAATTGCCTATATTACTTGAAAAAGTAAAAAATAAAATATTTGATATGAGAGAAGATAGTATATCTTATCCTTGTAAAGATAAGATATTTACTTTTAAAGATTTTAAAGATCGATTTGGACTTGAAATTACACAACTTTGATAAAGCTTTGAAGTTTATCAAAGTTTATTTTTAGGCTGCATGCATTAAAGGTAATCCCTGTTCCAAAGCTTCCAAGGAAAATTTGTTTATCCCCCCCCCCAGTATATGAAGCTAATTCTAGGGGTAATTTATTTATAGTTGTGTTTCCATAATTTTTAAGAATATTATCTTGGGTAAAATTTAAATTTAGCTTCTCATATAGTTTTTGCTTTGAAAAATTATCAGAAGAGTGGATAAAAAATTCATCACAACTAGTTTTTTCTAATTTGAAATGTTCAAAAAATTCTTGAAAAAACGCTGGATAGTTTTGCATAGTAAAAGAAAAAGCTAAAGCGGTATTAGCTTGTATGTTTTTGTTGCTATTAGTTTGAAGTCCGTTATAAGGTAAAGTTTCTTCTAAGCATTGGGCAGAAAAAATTTTTTGAGTAAAGTAGCTTTTGTCTTTAGTGTTGGTATTTTTTTCTATTAAAATTGCACTTGCACTATCGCTATTATTTAAAAAGGTAATTTTATCTTTTTGAGCGTCAATCGCTTTACTTTTTACGCTAGCACATATTAAAATAGCTTTTTTTATACTTGGTTGATTTAAAGCCAAAAACACTTGAAGCAAACTCTGTAAAAATCCAGGGCAAAAGCCTAATACATCTAAGCATAAAGTATGGCTACTTAAGTTTAAATTTTTATGGATTAAACTAGTGCAAGCTGGTGCTAAATAATCCGGTGTAAAGCTTGTAAAAACTAGTAAATCAATTTCATCTTTTTTGAGTATATTTTTTGATAAAAACTCTTCTAGTGCTTGTGTTGCTAAATCGCTCACGTATGTTGAATTATTACTTACAAAATGATTAAAAATCCCTGAATTTTCTTGTAAAAGTTGATATTTTCTTTCATTTATATTGCAAAGTTTTAATTCATCTTCTTTGTGGAGTGGATTTTTAGGCAAAACAATGCTGATGGCTTTAATAAAATGGTTGGTAATTTCTAAATTCATTATTACTCTTTTTTTGTTTTTTGGATATTTTATCATTTTTTATTTGTTATAATAAATTAAAAAAGGAAAAAAATGATAGCGTATATTAGTATAGGAACAACCAATAGTGGCAATCAAGAAAGACAAGGTTTTTTAATGCAAAATGAAAATAAACTTTTGCAGCAAGGTTATATCTATCCAAAATCTCTTAGAATGGCTAATAGACATTGGGTTTTGGTGGATATAGTTTTAGAGCTTATAAAAAAAGATAAATTAAGTCAAAATCCATTGGATGATTTAGAAGATGTACGTTTGATTAAAGCTATTGAGAATTTCAAAACAGAAGCTACAATACATAAAGATAAGAAATTTATTTTTTCTGCAGAAGGGATAGTTTGGGATTTTTCTACTAAAAGACATATAGAAATTCTTAAAAGCGTTTTAAATGCTTTAGGATTTGATGAAATTTATGAGATTATTTACTTTAGAGATACTCTTGGGTATTTAAATTCTCATTGCTCTCAAGATATTAAAAATAATATGGGGTTTTATAGTGCTGATTTTAAGCCTGATGAGCATCCTAGAAAATATATATTTGATTATAAGTGGATTTGCGAGAGCCATATAGAAGTATTTGGTGAAAAAAGCTTGATAGTAAGACTTTTGAAGGAAGAATATGTTGGCGGAACATTACTTAAAGACTTTGTATATCACTTGGGCTTAGAATGGGATGATGAATTTTCATTAAAACAAAATAAAAATGAAAGTTTTAATCTTTTAGGTATGGAGCTTCAAGGAAGACTTATAAAAAAAGATTTGCATGGGCAAAACATAAATTCTTTGCTTTATACGGCTAGAAAAATTTTTGAAGGTGCTAATGAGGATAGGTTGAAATTTAGAGTACAAAAAGAAATAGCAAAAGCTTATGTTGATTATTATGCTCCTTCGCTTGAGTGGGTTAGAGCTAAGTATTTTCCACACAGAAAAAGCTTGTTTGAGCCGATTAATTGGGATGAATATAAAGAAAATCCAACTTTAACTCAAACCAAAGAAAGTGATTGGGATAAAATAGCTGATTTTATAGCAGAAATTATTGTATCTAAAAATAAAATTATTCAGTCTTTAAAAGAGTAATTAAAGCAATGTTAAACATTGCGTTAATTATATGCTTTTTCTAGCATATTTTTGATACTTTGAAAATCTTCAAAATTTTCAGGACTTATAAATTCAGCATTGAGACTTTTTCCATAATGTTTTTCAATTTCAGCCACTAAAGCCATAATGTCAATGCTATCTATAATATCTTCACTTACTAAATTTTGCATTGTTTCATCAATATCGGTTCTTTCTATATTCATAAAAAATTTTTTAATATTTTGCATACTTCTCCTTTTTTTATTTAAAAAATAATGATTATTATATCTTATTAATATTGAATTTTATAAGAATTTGATAATATATTATTTTTATTAGCTTGGGAAAGTTTTAAATGATTGCAAGTGTTATTTGGCTTACAGGTTTAGCAGGTAGTGGAAAAAGCACTATAGGTAAAGCATTATATGAAAAATTAAAAAATGAGTATAAAAATATTGTTTATCTTGATGGAGATGAATTAAGAGATTTACTAGGACATTATAGCTATGATAAGCAAGGTCGTATAGATGTAGCATTAAAAAGATCCCAATTTGCTAAATTTTTAAATGATCAAGGTGTGATAGTAGTTGTAACAACTATATCTATGTTTAATGAAATTTATAAATATAATAGAGAAAAATTAAAAAATTATTTTGAGATTTATATTAAATGTCCAATGGAAGAATTAATAAAAAGAGATCAAAAAGGACTTTATACAAAAGCTTTAAATGGTGAAATTAAAAATGTTGTAGGTGTTGATGTAAAATATGATGAACCAAATGCACATTTTATACTAGATAATTCATTGCAGGATAATTTAGATAAAAAGGTCGATATAATATTTGATTTAGTAACAAAGGAGTTTCATGAAACAAGGTGACTTTAGTGAAGTTGCAAAACATTATCACAATAGACCAGCATATTCAAGTATGCTTATAGAAAAGCTCATAAAATGCGTAAATGATCAAAATAAAAATACATTAAAAGTTGTAGAAGTAGGAGCTGGCACAGGAAAGCTTACTAAAATGCTTGCTGATGAGTTTAACCTTTGTATAGATGCAGTCGAGCCAAATGATAATATGCGTGAAGAAGGTATTAAATTTACTCAAAATTCACAAAATATTACTTGGCATAAAGGTAGTGGAGAAGAAACTACTATGCCTAGTAATTATGCTGATTGGGTAATCATGGCTAGTTCTTTTCACTGGACAGATCCTAAAAAGTCTTTACCTGAGTTTGCAAGAGTGCTTACAGGGGGGGGGTATTTCACTGCCATATGGAATCCACGCCATATAGTTAAAGGCTCTGTATTTTATGAAATTGAAGAGGAAATTAAGCATATTATACCAGAGCTTACTCGTGTAAGTAGTGGGGTGCAAAATGTTAAAAATTGGGAAGAAATCTTAGTAAGTACTGGAGATTTCAAGGATTGCTTTTTTATGGAGTGCGATTATAAAGAGCTTTGGAGCAAAGAGCGTTATCTTGGAGCTTGGCATTCTGTAAATGATATTCAAGCACAAGCTGGAAAAGCTAGATGGGAAGAAATTTTAAAAATGATAGAAAATAAAATTTCTTCTATGGATATGATTGAAATTCCTTATAAAATCCGTGCATGGACGGTGCATAAGGCATAGTAAAATCCTTTAGCTTTTTTAGCTTTGCTATTAAAGTTAAAGGAAAAAAATGAAAAAAATAGTAGAACAAGTTTGGGATTATACTAAGCATGCAAAATTTTACTCATACAGACCAAATTATGCACCACTTAGTATAGATATGCTAGTAGAGCTTGCCAAAAGAACTAGTCAAAGTTCAAAGATAAAAGTTGCAGATATTGGAGCAGGTACAGGGAATTTGAGTATTATGCTTTTAGAGAGAGCTTGTAAAGTGGTAGCGGTTGAGCCAAATGATGCAATGCGTGAAATTGGTATAGAAAGAACTCAAGGACAAGATATAGAATGGGTAAGAGCTACCGGTATTGACTCTACTTTAAAAGATGGAGAGTTTGATTGGGTGAGTTTTGGAAGTAGCTTTAATGTGATGGATAGATCAATGGCATTAAAAGAAAGTCATAGATTGCTCAAAAAAGGATGTTATTTTACTTGTATGTGGAATCATAGAGATTTAAATGATCCTATTCAAAAAATAGCAGAAGATATTATCGTTAGTTTTGTTCCAAATTATACAAGAGGCACAAGAAGAGAAGATCAACGTCCTATTATAGAAGCGCATAAAGAGCTTTTTGATAATATTATTTATTTGGAAGAGGATTTTTACTTTCATCAAAGTGTAGATAATTACATTAATGCTTGGAGAAGTGTAAAAAATCCTTATTGGGATCTTGAGACTAAAGAAGGCAATGAGTTATTTGAGAAAATCACTGATAAGTTAAAGCAAGAATTACCAAGCAAATTTGATATCAAATATACAACAAGAGCTTGGAGTGCAAAAAAAATATAAAAGAGTGATATTATGGATAGATTAGTTTTTCAAACAAAAGCAAGAAATTTGCAGAATTTAAAAAATATACTTAAAAATGCAAAAGTTTTAGATGTAGTTATCACTTCTTTAAAAGAAATCATTCAAGATAAAGAAGAAGTACTTAAAAAAATTACCAACCTAAATGCGAAAAAACTAATCATCCGTAGTTCTTCTAATAGTGAAGATAGTTTAAAAAGCTCCAATGCTGGAGCTTTTTTAAGTTTGGCTAATGTAGATGCTAGTGATAAAAGCCAACTTTTTAACGCTTTAGAAAAAGTAGGTCATTCTATGCCTAGTGAGAATGATGAAATTTTAATTCAACCTATGCTTTTAGATATTCAAAAATGTGGTGTTGCTTTTAGTGTAGATAAGGATAATTTTGCTCCATATTTTTGCATAGAATACGATGAAAACGGCTCTAATAGTTCTATCACAGATGGAAGTGCTAAAAATGCCAAAACATATTTTCACTACCGTGAAAATGAAGATATAAAAGATCCATATATGCAAAAAGTTATTTTATTATTAAAAGAACTTGAAAGTTTATATGATTGTAATTTTTTAGATGTAGAATTTGCTTTTAATGAGCAAGATGAACTTTTTTGCTTACAAGTTAGACCTTTAATAATGCAAGAAAAAATCAATCTTTTTGATAACCTGCCTAAAGAAGCTTTACATAGACTTTATAAAAGATTTTTATCTTTACAAGAACCAAGATCTAGAGTGCTTGGAAATAAAGCTATTTTTGGTGTAATGCCTGATTGGAATCCAGCAGAAATTATAGGACTTAGACCAAAAAGATTAGCTTTTAGTCTTTATAAAGAAATCATTACAGATAATATTTGGGCTTATCAAAGAAATAATTATGGTTATAGAGATCTAAGATCACACCCTTTAATCCATTCTTTTTTAGGTATTCCTTATGTAGATGTGAGACTTTCTTTTAATTCTTTTATACCAAAAACGCTTGATGAGAATATTGCTAAAAAGTTAGTTAATTATTATTTAGATAAATTATATGAAAATCATGAGTTGCATGATAAAGTGGAATTTGATATAGTATTTTCTTGTTATGATTTTCATATGGCTGATAAATTAGAACGCTTATTAGATCATGGTTTTAATAAAAATGAAATCAAACGCATTGAATTTTCTTTATTAAATCTTACTAATTCTATTATTGATATTAAAAATGGTTTGTGTTTAAAAGATATAGAAAAATCAAAACAAATGATTGTATATTATGAAAATATTATGCATTCAGATTTTTCACCATTAGATAAAATTTATTGGCTTTTAGAAGAGTGTAAAAGATATGGAACATTACCATTTGCTGGTGTTGCAAGGGCTGCGTTTGTGGCCATGACTATGCTTAATTCTTTGGTGGAAATTAGATTTTTTAGCAAAGAAGAAAAAAATGAATTTTTAAATTCTCTCCACACCGTTAGTAAAACTTTGAGTTATGAATTAGCAACTTTAAATGAAAATAACAAACAAGATTTTTTAAAACAATTTGGTCATTTAAGAGCAGGGACTTATAATATTTTATCTCCAAGGTATGATGAGGATTTTGATGGGTATTTTGATTTAAAACAAAAAAGTGAAATTCAAAAAGAAAAGGAATTTAAGATTAGCGATGATAAATTGCAAAAACTTGATCAAATTTTAAAAGAACATGGAATTGAAGTTAATGCAAAAGAATTTTTTAGCTTTTTGAAAATAGCTATAGAAGGACGCGAATTTATTAAATTTGAATTTAGCAAGCTCTTATCTAAAGCTATATCACTGATAGAGGATCTTGGAAATTATTATGGAATATCTAAAGAAGATATGGCCCATTTGGATATTAAGAGTATTTTAAATTTGTATTCTAGTGTGTATTCTAAAAATCCAAAAGATAAATTTTTGAGTGAAATTAATGAAAACAAACAAGAATATCAATTAAGTTTAGCTATAAAACTTCCGGCTTTACTAACTGATGCACATCAAATATTTGGGTTTTTTACTAGCTATATTCATCCAAATTTTATCACGCAAAAAAGCATTAGTGCTAATATTGCTCTAGAAAATGAACAAGATTTAAAAGGCAAGATAGTGTTAATCTATGCAGCTGATCCTGGATATGATTATTTGTTTACTAAAGATATTGCAGGTTTTATCACTTGCTATGGCGGTGCAAATTCGCATATGGCTATTAGAGCTTCTGAGCTTGCTATGCCTGCTGTTATTGGTGTAGGTGAAGAGAATTTTAAAAAATATCTTCAAGCAAAGAAGATTAAAATTGATTGTCAAAGCGAGCAGATATTTTGTCTATGAAATTTATAGCCATTAGCCAAAGAATTTTAGAAAATCAAGATTATTATGAATTAAGAGAGTGTTTGGCGCTTGATTGGGGAAATTTTTTTAAAAAAGAATTAAGTGAGTTTTTACCTCTTCCATTGAGTTATGAAATTGATTTTAAAAATTATATCTCTAGTATTAGTGCTGTGATTTTAAGTGGAGGTAATGATTTAAACTCTTGTAAATCTTCTTTCATTAATCAAAAAAGAGATGAATATGAAAAAAATATTATAAAGTATTGTGTGCAAAATAATATTCCTTTGCTTGGGATTTGTAAAGGAGCACAAATGATCGCTTCCTATTTTAATTCTACTATTTGTCCTTGTAAAGATCATATTGGAAATCATGAAGTGTATTTAAATGATCAAGCAATTAATGTTAATTCATATCATAATTTTGCTATTAAAACATTAGGTAATGAGCTTGAGGTGTTAGCAAATGCAAAAGATGAAACAATAGAAGCTTTTAAGCATAAAAAATTTAGTATTTATGGTCTAATGTGGCATATTGAAAGAGAAAATGGTATGAGCGAAAAAAGTATTTTTAATGCGTGGTTAAAGGATATAAAATGAGAGCTATAATTTTAGCGGCAGGATTTGGTTCAAGGTTAATGCCTTTAACAAAGAACAATCCAAAATGTATGGTTGAATATAAAAATAAAAAAATCATAGATTATGAAATTCAAGCTTTAAAAGAAAATAATATTCACGAGATATGTGTAGTTGGTGGATATTTATTTGATGTTTTAAAGGATTATGTGGGTAAAAATCATAATTTGGAGTTGTTTTATAAAAATGAAAACTATGATAAAACTAATATGGTTCAGACTTTATTTTGCGCTAGAGAATTTTTGCAAAGTTGTATTGAGGATAAGCAAGATTTGATTATTTCTTACGCTGATATAGTTTATTTTAAAGATAGTATAGAAAAACTCAAACAGTCAAAAGATGATTTTGCTGTTGTTGTGGATAAAGCTTGGAAAGAACTATGGGTAAAAAGGTTTGAAAATCCACTTGATGATGCTGAAACTTTAAAATTACATGATGATTTTATAGTAGAGCTTGGCAAAAAAGCAAAAAGTTATGATGAAATTCAAGGGCAATATATAGGCTTATTTAAATTTTCTCATCATTTTTTAAAAGAAGTTTTAAAAACCTATGATGGACTTGATAGAACTTTACTTTATGATGAAAAAGATTTTGAAAATATGTATATGACAAGTTTTTTACAAATTTTAATAAATAAATACAAAAATGCAAAAGCTATAAAAATCAATGGAAATTGGTGCGAGATAGATTTTATGAGTGATTTGAGAGTGGAAATTTAAGAGTTTCTACTCAAAACCTTCCTATCAATCTTCCCATTTGCATTTAAAGTAAATTGTTCTATTTTAACAAATTTTTTAGGTATCATGTAGGTAGGAAGTTTGTCTTTTAAAAAGTTTTTAAAATCTAACTCTTCCTTGCTTTCATAAAAACAAATAATTTCTTCTTCAAAAATACAAGCACAATTTCTTACATTCTCATGAGAATTGATAATACTTTCTATCTCTCCAAGCTCTATGCGATGACCCATATATTTGATTTGATGATCTATCCTTCCATAGCATAAAAGTTCGCTAAATTCATTATAAGCTACCACATCACCTGTTTTATAAAGCAAGTCTAGGTAATTATCATGTAAAGGATTTTGCGCAAAAGCTTGCTTTGTTTTTTCTTTATCGTTGTAATACCCTAAAGAAAGACAAGTTCCTCTTACATAAAGCTCTCCTTTAACTCCTACTTGACTTGGAGTAATTAAATTTAAATTCTCATCAAAGACTAAAAGTTGGGTGTTTTTACATGCTTTTCCTATAGGCAAAAGCTCATCATCACTAAATTGTCTATTAACTATGTAAAAAGAGCATACATCGGTAATTTCAGTAGGTCCATAAAGATTAGCAAATAAAGTATTAGGAAGATGTTTGCGCCAAATGTTGAGTTGTTTATTTGGCATGATTTCACCACAAAAAAGAATTTTGTTTAAATGCCTTAGTGTAAAGGTTTCAAGAGCATTAGTATTAGCAAAATAAATCAGCACAGAAGGCACCCAAAAAATTGTTGTTATTTTTTCTTGTTTTAGATACTCTAAAATTTTATTTGGAAAAGCAAAAAGATGATTTGGCAGTATATGAAGCGTAGCTCCCATTTTAACAGAGCTAAATATATCTAATATGCTATTATCAAAGTAAAATGGTGCTTGATTAGCAAGTATATCTTCATGACTTAGCTTAAAAGTTTCACATACCCAAAAAGTATAATCAATCACACTTTTATGACTTATACTTACTCCTTTTGGAGTTCCTGTGCTTCCGCTTGTAAAAAAGACATAAAGTAAATTAGTATCTATGTGATTATTTAAAGCTTTTTCTAAAGCATTTTCATTTACAACAAAGCTTTCAAAATCTTCTGTGAAAATGGTATCAAGATTAAAATCTAAATTTAATTTTTTAGAAGTAATTAAAAGCTTTGGTTTTAAAACTTCTATAACTTTTTCTACACGTTCTTTAGGGCTTTTTTCATCTAAAAGCGTATAAAAATTTCCACTTTTTGCTACACCAAAAAAAGAAAGCAAACAATCAATCCCTTTAGGAAGTATGATTAATACAGGTTCTTGTGTACTTTTAGTAGGAAGTTTAGAAAGAATTTTACTTGCTATTTTTTTACTTAAATCATCAAATTCTTTATAGCTTATGCTTTTACCATTAAACTCAACAAAAGCATTTTTACTTCCAAATTTAGCAACGCTTTCTTGTAAAAAATCATTGATATGAGTTGTCATTTTATTCCTTTAGCAAACAATAAGGGTTATCCTTTAAAGCTTTTAATGTTTTTTCTAAATAGTTTTTCATGTTGATATTTATTATATGAGCATTGGAAAAATTTAAAATATTAAAATTATCATCATTTTTTAAAATAGCTACTTGTTTATCAACATCTAAATCTGAATTTTCATCCAATTTTCTAACATAGTATTTAATATTTTTTTGGAGTATTTTACCATTTTCATCAATAATTTTTCCACTAAAATTTTTAAAATATCTATATGGAACATGAGCTTTTTCTTCTATGAAATGACTAAAAGTATACCCAGCTATTTTAGAGCCAAATAAAACTAGTTTTCCATTTTCTTTGGCTAAAACATCATATACACAATTTTCTCCAAAACAACTTGTAGTGTCTTTTAAAAACAATTCTTCTTTGGCTCCTTTAACGGCAAATGAAAATATAGGATCATTGGTGCGTTTTACCCCCCCCCCATCTGCGAAAATATTCTGCTAAAACACCAACAGTACCTCTTGAATTTAGATTGTCATAAACTTCATTTTTGCAAAAACTATAAGTAAATGTAGGCATGATTAAAGTACCTTCTTTGCCTATAACTTCAAAAAAACAAACTAATATAGTTTGTAAAAATTCATTTCTAGGAAGTAAAGGTGTGCCAAATTTCATTAGTTCACTATGCACACATAAAATATCGCCTTTTTTGATGTCAAGTTTTTTAAAAGCCTCTATTAAGTCAACATCGGAATATTTTTTGTTATCGCATTTAAATATATATTTCATCTTTTTTCTTTGAGTGTATTTTATTAGATATAATAGCATATAAATTACAATGTCAGGAAAGAAAAGCATGCTTAAAAATCAAACCTATTTTATAGACTCTTGTAATGATGTAGAATTAAATATAAAAAGAGAAAGTAAATTAGAATATAGAATCACTTATGATGATAGTAAGCAAATGAAAGCTATTGTTTTTATCATAGGTGGATATGGAGCTAATGCAAATATACATTTTCTAGAAAGTTATAGAAATTTTATTGCTAAAAAATTTGATGTAGTAGCTGTAAATGTATTTTATCATTGTTTTTGTCAAAGAATATCAGATATAGAAAAATATAGTGCAAAAG
>NZ_JANQDC010000022.1:0-19083 GCF_024723695.1 Campylobacter sp. S4:11
GAATATGTGTTGGGATATTTTTAGAAAAACCTTTCAAAGAGATATAGAGTTGGTTAAAAAAATCAACATCACCACCTACAATGCCACAGAAGGTGGAGCTAGGATAAAAGGTGCATTAGAAATCACTTTTTCTACAATTTGTAAAGAATTCCTAAAAAAGACAAAACCTCATTTTACTTTTCCGATAAAAAATCAAAAAAAACTAGAAAAATGTATCACAAAAACACATTTTACCATAGATAAACAATTAAGTATTTTATCAAAATACCTACAACAAGGAAAAAATCTTTTATCTCAAATTGATAAAACTTTCGAAAATAAATCAAACAAAAACATCCTTTCTCTCATTAAAAAAATAGATTCTTTTAAAATAAAAGTTTATAAAAATCCTTTTATTAAAAGTGAGTTATTTGAACCTTTGTTTTTTCATCTTGAGAGTAATCTAACTATTATTTATGTCAAACCAATCAACACAGAAGAAGAAAAAGCTTTAAAAAATATAGAATGGCTAAAAGTAAATAAAGAATGGCTTGAAAATTTTATTAGTTTTTTAACTATACAAAATGAAGCGATAAAAAAAGTTAATTTTAAAGCCCTTTAAAAGGGCTTTAACTATTGTAAAAGTTTTAATACATTTTGTTGCACGGCATTTGCTTGGCTCATAGCATAAGAACCACTTTGAGCTAAAATGTTATATTTAGAAAAATTCGCACTCTCAGCCGCAAAGTCAACATCTCTTATAGTAGATTCAGCTGATTTAATATTTACTTGAGTTACGCTAATGTTATTAATAGTAGCTGTGATTTGATTTTGCACTGCACCAATATCTGCTCTAATATTATCAAGAGTTGTAATAGCACTATCTGCTAGATCCATTACAGCCATAGCCCCTCTAAGAGTGGTTACACCAGCGCTTTTTGGAGTTGAGATATTATCAGCTGTACTCATAGCATTAAAGCCCATAGCCGAAGCTATATCAGCTGAAATTTGTCCTTTAACATCTTCTAAATTTGCGGTTACTTCAGCCATATTTCCATTAGTTCCAAGTCCAGCTTGAGATATATTAGTGCCTGAAATCAATATATCTCTACCATCATTTTTAACCAAAGAAAGTCTTCCATAATTTTCTTCTGCTACTTGAGCATCTAAAGCTCCCATAGAACCACTAAGTTTAATCCCTCTACCATCGGCTGAATTTAAAATGAGTTTTCCATCCACCACAGAAGCTTCAACCCCTGTTGTGTCTTTTTTAGAATTTATAGCAGCAACCAAAGCACCATTTTTATCTCCAGCTTCATAAGTAACCTTACCTATAACAACACCATTAATAGAAAAATTTGATCCTGTAGAACCAGCTGTTAAAGGACCGCTTGATATAGTTTGCACTACAGCAGTTGCCCTAACACCTGTTTTATCTGCTACCTTATTTATCTCATCAGCTAAAGCTCCAAGTCCTGTTCCAACGCTATATGAAATAGGAACGCTTTGAAATTTATAATCATTTACACCATCATATGATTTTAAAACTAAATTTGCCGTGCTTGAGGCTGTTACTCTGCTTCCTGTTTCAAAACGAGTGTGACCGATTTTACTTGATTGAGTTGGCCCTATAGTAGCATGTACTGTTTGGTTTGACTGAGCGCCGATTTGAAATTCTTGATTTACAAAATTTCCACTTAGCAATTGTTTACCATTAAATGAAGTAGTATTTGCTATATTATCAAGCTCTTCCATCAAACGATTGATTTCATTTTGTATCATGGTTCTAGTTTTTGCTGTTTGACCATCTTGAGCAGCTTGAGTAGCTTTAACTTTAATAGTATCAAGTATTTTTAATTGCTCATCCATAGCTTTATCAGCAGTTTGTAAAATACCTATAGCATCATTACCATTGTTAATAGCTTGACCTAAAGATGCAGCTTGATTTCTCAAAGAGTCTGCTATAGCCATACCAGAAGCATCATCTGCAGCTGAATTGATTCTCAAACCTGAACTAAGTCTTCCTAGAGATTTATCTAACTCTCTAGCTGTGATAGTTGAATTTGCATGTGCATTCATTGCACCTATGTTGGTGTTTATTCTAAAACCCATTTTAAATCCTTTCAAAATATTGCTTAGCCTCTTAAAAGCAAATAGCGTTCCAAAAAATATAAATCTTTTTTATATAAAAATATAAAACTTTTTATTTTCTTTCCGATTTAGTTTAAACGACAGCATGAGGGTGTCGAATATATTTAAAAGGATTTAAAATGGGATTTCGTATTAACACAAATGTAGCATCTTTAAATGCTCAAGTAAATGCAGGTATGAACTCAAGAGCGTTAGATAGCTCTTTAGCAAGACTTAGTTCAGGTTTGAGAATCAATTCAGCTGCAGATGATGCTTCTGGTATGGCTATAGCAGATAGCTTAAAAACTCAGGCCAATACTTTAGGTCAAGCTATTAACAATGCAAATGATGCAAACAGCATGCTTCAAATAGCTGATAAAGCTATGGATGAGCAATTAAAAATACTTGATACTATTAAAGTTAAAGCTACTCAAGCTGCTCAAGATGGTCAAACAGCAAAAACTAGAGCGATGATTCAAGGTGAGATCAACAAGCTTATGGAAGAGCTTGATAACATAGCAAACACCACTACTTACAATGGTAAACAATTACTAAGTGGTTCTTTTTCTAACCAAAAATTCCAAATTGGCGACAAAGCAAACCAAACTATAAATGCTACCATAGGCTCAACCAACTCAAGTAAAATCGGTCAAACACGTTTTGAAACAGGTGCTAGAGTAACAGCTTCAAATGAAATTGGTTTTACTATCAAGTCTTACGATGGCATTAATGATTACACTATCCAACCTGTTAAAATTTCCTATGGTGTTGGAACAGGACTAGGTGCTTTAGCAGCTGAAATCAATAAATCTTCTGACAAAACAGGTGTTAGAGCAACTGCAGTAGTTCAAAGTATATCTTCTGCAGCGCTAACAGCTGGCTCTACAGGATCAAATTTTGCAATTAACGGCGTTGTTATAGGTAAAGTTGTTTTTGATGCTAACGATAAAGATGGTGCTTTGGTTTCTGCTATCAATGCTAAAAAAGATACAACAGGGGTTGAAGCTTCTATAGTAGATGGAAGATTAGTTTTGAACTCAGCCGATGGTAGAGGAATCAAACTAAGTGGATCATTAGGAGCTTTAGATACTCAAATCACGGAAGAAAACTATGGTAGATTAACCTTAGTAAAAAATGATGGTAGCGATATTATCATTTCAGGAACAAATGCTTCTCAAGCTGGCGTTGGAACTGGAGCAACTATGGCTGAACAAACTACAAACCTTGAAAGTATAAAAGGAAAAATTTCAGCTGACTTAGCTTCAGCTATGGGCTTTAACGCTATGACAAATATGGCTACAGCAGGTAAAGAACAATCAGCTGGTGTTACTACCTTACAAGGTGCAATGGCTGTTATGGATATAGCTGATACTGCTATAGCAAACCTTGACACTATTAGAGCAAACATCGGTGCTACACAAAATCAAATCACATCAACTATTAACAACATTAGCGTAACTCAAGTTAATGTTAAAGCTGCTGAATCACAAATTAGAGATGTTGACTTTGCGAGCGAAAGCGCAAACTACTCTAAAGCTAACATTCTAGCTCAAAGTGGATCTTATGCTATGGCTCAAGCAAATGCAGCTTCTCAAAATGTATTAAGATTACTTCAGTAGTCAACTTACGATTTCCTAAGCTCACCTTTTGGTGGGCTTTTCTTCTTTTCTAAGCAAAAAATTTAACTTTTTTTTATACACTTTTACTAATTTTAATCCTCACAAGGAAAATAATGAAAAATTTAATCATAGTAGAATCACCTGCTAAAGCTAAAACCATAGGTAATTTTTTAGGTAAAGACTATGAAGTAATAGCCTCTAAAGGACACATTAGAGATCTACCTAAAACTAGCTTTGGTATAAAAATAGAAGATGAAAATTTTAAACCTGAATATAGAATTTCAAATGATCATTCAAGTTTAGTAAAAGAACTCAAAGAAAAAGCTAAAAAAGCTAAAACCATCTATCTTGCAACCGATGAAGACCGCGAGGGTGAAGCCATAGCTTATCACATAGCTAAGGCTATTAATAAAGATGAAAATTCTCTGCCACGCATAGTTTTTCATGAAATTACTAAAAGTGCTATAGAAAATGCTTTAAAAAATCCAAGATCCTTAAATGTAAATAGCGTCAATGCTCAGCAAACTAGACGCTTACTTGATCGCATAGTAGGTTATAAACTAAGCCCTTTACTTAATCAAAAAATTCAAAAAGGCTTAAGTGCAGGGCGTGTGCAAAGTGCAGCTTTAAAAATCATCGTCGATAGAGAAAGAGAGATCAAAGCTTTTATTCCTTTAAAATACTTTAGCATAGATATGATTTTTGAAAAAGACTTACAAGCTGAATTAGTTGAGTTTCAAAATCAAAAGATAGAAAAACTAAGTCTAACCAATGAAGATAGAGCCAAACTCATCTTTGAAGCTTGCAAAAATGCTAGTTTTAAAATAAAAGACATAGAAAGCAAAGATAGAAAAATAGCCCCACAAGCGCCTTTTATGACCTCAACCCTGCAACAAAGCGCGAGCAATCGCCTAGGTTTTAACCCTAAAAAAACCATGATGATCGCTCAAAAACTTTATGAGGGTGTAAAAACACATCAAGGCATTATGGGTGTGATCACTTATATGAGAACTGATAGCTTAAACATCGCAAAAGAAGCTTTAGAAGAAGTAAGAAAACTTATCAAAAATGATTTTGGCAAAGAATACTTACCAAGCAAAGCAAATATTTATACTACTAAAAGCAAAGGCGCTCAAGAAGCACATGAAGCTATAAGACCGACTAATCTTAGTTTTACTCCAAAACTTGCAAGTGAGTTTTTAGAAAAAGATGAAGCAAGGCTATATACTTTAATATACAATCGCTTCCTAGCTTCACAAATGAATCCTGCTATCTCTCAAACTCAAAATGTCTATGTAAAATCAAATGAAGCAAGTTTTAAAATAAGTGGTAGAAAAATTTTATTTGATGGGCATTATAAAGTATATGGAGATATGGACAAAGATAAAATTTTACCTAATTTAAAACTAGAAGATACACTAAATATCCAAAATATAGAATTAAACTCACATTTTACCGAGCCACCTTCAAGATACTCTGAAGCTGGACTTGTTAAAAAGCTAGAAAATCTTGGTATAGGACGCCCTTCAACTTATGCTCCAACCATCTCTTTACTTAGTGCAAGAGAATATGTACATATAGATAAAAAGCAAATCATACCTAATGAAATAGCCTTTGTCGTAACAGAAGTTTTAGAACAAAACTTTAGCGATATAGTAGATAGTGATTTTACTTCTAAAATGGAAGATAAACTTGATATCATTGCAGAAGGTAAAATGGACTGGCAAGAAGTTTTAAGAGAGTTTTATTTTCCTTTTATGAGAAAAATTGATGAGGGTAAAAAAAACATAAAAAGCCAAAAAACTTTCACAAAGCTAGATGAAACCTGCCCTGATTGTGGTGGAGAGCTTGCTATAAGAAAAGGAAGATATGGAGAATTTATAGCTTGTTTAAATTTTCCAAAATGCAAATACTCAAGAAATTTAAAACAAGAAACACAAAATGAAGAAAAAAGCGAGAAAAAACTCAACACCATAGGCGTAAAATGCCCAAGCTGTCAAGAAGGTGAGATCGTAGAGCGTTTTTCTAAGCGTGGTAAATTTTATGGCTGTAGTGCTTATCCAAAATGCAACTATATAAGCAAATACAAACCAAGTGAAGAAAAATGTAGCAAATGTGGCGAAACTTTGATTATCAAAGAACTTAAAAAAGGCACATTTTTAGAGTGCTTAAAATGCAAAATCAAAAAGGAAATTTAATGCAAATCATGCTTTGTGCTATATCTAATATAGCAAGTGGAGGGTGCGGTGAGGACTGCAAATACTGCACTCAAAGTGCTCATGTGAAAACTAATATCAACAAATACAAAAGAAAAGATATAGACCAAATTGTTTTAGAAGCTAAAATAGCTAAGAAAAATGAAGCTTTGGGCTTTTGTTTGGTCACAGCAGGCGCTGGACTTGATGATGAAAAACTTGAATATGTGTGTAAAGTAGCTCATGCAGTGCAAAAAGAAGTAGAAGGACTTTTACTCATAGCTTGTAATGGTATAGCAAATTTAGAACAACTCAAAGAATTAAAAAAAGCAGGAATTTTTTCTTATAATCATAATCTAGAAACTTCCAAAGAATTTTTCCCAAACATATGCTCTACGCATACTTGGGAGCAAAGATTTCAAACTAATCTTTATGCTAAAGAAGTAGGCTTAATGCTTTGTTGTGGCGGAATTTATGGTCTTGGAGAAAATGAAGCTGATAGAAAAAGTTTTAGAGCAAGTTTAAAAGAGCTTGATCCTTTTTCCTCGCCTATTAATTTTTTCATACCAAATGAAAATTTAAAACTCAAGCAAAACTTATTAAATGCTGATGAGGCGTTAAATATCATCAAAGATACTAAAAAAGACTTACCAAATGCACATATTATGGTAGCAGGTGGTAGAGAAGTAGTGCTAAAAGAAAGACAATATGAAATTTTTGACGCAGGAGCTAGTGCTATAGTAGTAGGTGATTATCTTACAACTAAAGGCGAAGAACCTAGCAAGGACATACAAAAACTAAAACAAATGGGATTTAGCTTTGCTAGCTCATGCCATTGATGCTCAAGCTGCTACGGATTTAAAAATTTTACTAGTCGTGGCAGGATGTTTGCTTACTTCACCTTATATTGCTAAATTTTTAAAACTCCCGCTTTCAGCCACTGAAATCATGCTTGGTTCTTTTATAGGATTTTTAGGTTTTATAGGGGAAAGTGAAAATTTTAAGCTTTTAGCTAATGCGGGATTTTATTATCTTATGTTTATTGCGGGTATGGAGATTAATCTTAAAACCTTTTTAAACACAGAAAGAAGTTTGCTCAATAAAGCTTTTATATACATTATACTTTTATATGCTATTAGTATTTTAGCGGTTGAAAGTATAGATATTTCTTATATTTTTGTTATTATCATACCTGTTATGAGTGTGGGATTACTCTCAACGCTTTATAGAGACTTTGGTAAAAACTGCGAGTGGCTTAATGTGTCCATGGTAGTGGCTACTTTGGCTGAAGTTGTAAGTATAGTTTTACTTACCATAGCTGCGGCATTTTTAGGAAAAGGTGCTGATATTTTTTCACTCACTCAAAATTTATTATACTTGGTAGGATTTTTAGCACTTTGCATTATTGGATTTAAATTTTTAGAAGTGCTTTTTTGGTGGTATCCACAGCTTAAAACTATACTTATGCCTTGGCAAGATCAAAATGAAAAAGATATAAGATTTTGCATGGCAATTTTCATAGCCATAGTTGCGATTATGATTTATTTTAAACTTGAAGTTGCACTTGGAGCTTTTATATCTGGTTCATTTATAGCTACTTTTTTTGATCATAAAAAAGATTTAGAGCATAAGCTTTCTAGTTTTGGTTATGGTTTTTTAAT
The DNA here is from genome assembly GCF_024723695.1 of Campylobacter sp. S4:11. Classification (NCBI taxonomy): domain Bacteria; kingdom Pseudomonadati; phylum Campylobacterota; class Epsilonproteobacteria; order Campylobacterales; family Campylobacteraceae; genus Campylobacter; species Campylobacter sp. S4:11. Next base: position 7,585 of record NZ_JANQDC010000022.1, read on the forward strand.
CCCTATATTTTTTATTTACATAGGTTCAAGCTTTAAACTCCAAATGCTTTTAAACCCTCAAGTTTTAATCATAGCTTTTTCACTAACTGCTTTTATGATAGGACTAAGAATACTTTGTGCTATGACTTTTTTCAAAATACTTGGTTTAAAAAATACCTTTTTATTTGGCTTAAGTCATTCTATGCCACTAACCTTACTCATCGCAGTAGCTACACTTTCTTATCAAACCAATATCATTACTCAAGACATATATTCAGGGTTAGTGCTTACTGCTTTACTTGAAGCAATTTTAGCTATTAGTTTGATTAAATTTATCAATAATCTTAGTAGAAAATAATTCTACTAAGTATTTATTTTTACTTGTTATACTTTATTTTATGGAAAATTTAGACACACTTTTAGAATTAGCCTTAAAGGCAGGCAAAGAAGCCTCTAAAGTATTGCTTGAATATAAAGACAAAAATACTTTATGGCTTAAAGATGATGATTCTCCGGTAGGTTTAGCTGATATAAAATCCAATGAAGCTATTAGTGAAATTTTAGCTTCAAGCGATATAGCTATATGCTCTGAAGAAAATATACTCTCTTATGAAGAAAGAAAAAATTTAGAATATTTTTGGCTTATAGATCCGCTTGATGGCACTAAATCTTATGCCAAAAAAGATAAAGAATATTGCGTTTTAATTGCATTAATCCGCAAAAACACCCCTATACTTTCACTTATAAGTGATGTGGAAAATAATGCATTTTATTATGCACATACCCATACTAAAGTTTATAAAAATAATGAAATTTTAAATCTTAACTTAGAACAATACGAAAAAGTTAAAAATATAGCCCTTTACTCTAAAAATCATGATAATAATGAAGATTTTTTTATTCAAAATCATCTTGAAGGTATTAAGGTTTCATCTGCTTTGAAATTTGTATATTTACTTGAAGCAAAAGCCGGAATTTATCCGCGTTTTGGTGGTCCAAAAGCTTGGGATATAGCCGCGGGAGATTTTTTAGTCAAACAAAATGGTGGAATTTTATACGATTTTGACAAAAAGGCTTTAGATTATAATAGTCCTGATTTTAAACTTCCAAGTTTTATAGCTTTTGCTAAGAACGAATTTAAATTAAAAGGTTTTTAGTGAGATTTTTTTTAGTGTTTTTGTGTTTTTTAAGTGCTATTTATGCTAACTCTTTTGCGAATAAAAAAATCATCAAATTACAAAATAACGATGATTTTAATATCATCAATCTTGAACAAAACATAAATTATGATAAACTCTCATATATTAGCACCTTAGCTTTAGTGCCAAGCTATGAAAAAGAATATAATTTTTATTTTTCAAATTTAAAAATTGATGCCAAAACCATGGCAAAAGACACGCTAAAAGCATTAAGTGCTATTTTAAATGAGCAAAATAATTTTGCCTTGCTTAGTCAAAAAGAAAATCAAACTTATATCAACAGTCAAAATATCTTACAAGCAAATAAAAATTTCATTAATGCAAGTGAGTTTTTAGAATTCAATCGTTTTAAAAAGGCTGATTTTATTATTTTGCTAGATTTAAAAAGTATTCAAGCAAGCCAACAAAATTTCTTGCTTTTTTCCAATTTTGAAGTCAAAGCCGACATAGAATACAAACTTTTTAATGCTAAAACAAAAAAATTAAAAGATCATAAAATCCTTACTATCAGCACTCAATTTAGCACAAACGATAAAAATAAATCTTATCAAGAATTAGTCCAAGAAATAGCTAAAATTGTTTATGAAGATATTAAAAATACTATATAATCACCACTTCTTCTTCCAAAATAATCCCAAATTCTTCAAAAACTCTTTTTTTAGCAAGCTCTATCAAAAATAAAGCGTCATCAAAACTAGCATGTTTTTTGTTGATTAAAAAATTTGCATGTTCATTACTAAACATCGCATCATTTTTACTAAAACCTTTAAGACCAACTACTTCTATCAATCTTCCTGCATGATCGTTTTTAGGATTTTTAAAAATGGAGCCAAAGCTAGCACCTTTGGGTTGATTTTTTCTTGCATTTTTTAAAAACTCATCTTTGGCTAGGTTAAATCCATATTCTAAAAAAAACTTTGCACTAAACATTACTTCTTTAATAGGATTAAATCTATAAGCAAAAGCAATATTTTGTTTTAAAATTTCTTGATTAAAAGTGCAAATACTGATTAAGTTTTTACTAATATCCTCATCTTTTAACCCTGCATTCATTTTTAAAATACCACCCAAAGTTCCTGGGATATTTCTTAAAAATTCAAAGCCTTTTAAGTTATTTTCTTTAGCAAAATGATACATTTTAAAGGATTTCACACTAGAACCTATCTCTAAAAACATACCTTTTTCATTTTGCTCTAAAATTTTAATATAATCAAAACTTTTCCCTAAAATTCCAAATTTTTTGGGTTTTGGAGAGATTAAAAGATTATTTGCCCCGCCTATTAAAAAACCATTAAATTCGCAAGGCTCTTCAAGTACTTGCACTTCAAAGCTCGCACCTATACGCACAGAAGAATACCTAGAAAAATCAACAATCATCGAATAAAGCTTGGAATTTGATTTAAAATATTCGTTGTAAAATCAATCATAGAACTTATCATCCAAGGCATTAAAAATACTATTACCACAACAACAAGTAAAATTTTTGGTACAAAAGAAAGCGTAGCTTCATTAATTTGCGTTACAGCTTGAAAAATACTTATAATAAGCCCTGCAATAAGCCCTGCCAAAAGCATAGGCAAAGAAAGCATAAGTGTGATTTTAAAAGTTTGTACACCCAAGGCTACTAAAGTACTTTCCATATTTTCTCCTTAAAATTCAAATTTTATCAAGAATTTCTAAATTCTTCATACTCACTAGGTATAAGATAATCTTTGCTTTTTATTAATTTCTCATAAAATCCATGATTATACCCAAGCTCAAAAAGCTTATCTATAGCATTGTATTGTTTATCATTCATATTAATAGAATTTTTATTTGCGTATAAATTTAAATACACATCAAGTTTTTGTGCATCTACGCGTATTAAATTTCGCTCTAAAAGCATGGAAGCTAAGATTTTTCTATTATTATCCGCTACTTTTACTGCCTTAATCAAATCTTTTTCAATCGCTATGGCATCATTAAGTGGTAAAGATCTTCTAAGTGCCATACCACCCAAAGGTAAAGGCAAATCATCTTTGGCTAATTCTTGCCAAACATCCCAAAGTTCAGCCTCAACACATAAACTTGAATCAAATTCTAAAATACTCTCATGTATAAGCACTCCTGCATCAACTTCATCTTCTAAAACAGCCTTTTCAATCTCTAAAAAATTCTTATAAATTATTCTAGCTTGTGGATATTTTATGCGAAAGATTAAAGCATTAGTAGTGTGTGCTCCACTTAAAGCAACTTTAAAATTTGGCTTTAATTTTTTATTTTTTTTCTTAATAAGCTTTGGCCCATAACCCTCACCAAAACTCACAGCAGTTTTTAACAAGGCATATTCACTAGCTATCAAAGGATAAAGTGCAAAAGATATCGCACTAACATCGTATATATTTTCTAATGCAAGTTCGTTTAAAGTTTGTATATCCAAGGCTGTATTTTCATACTCATAAGTATTTCCAACCCAACCAAATTTAATCGCCATATACATAAAAATATCATCAGCATCAGGAGAGTGTGCTACGCTAATTTTTTTATTCATTTTTTTCCTTAAAAATCTAAAAAAGTATTTTAGCAAAATTCAAAATAAAAACTTATATTAAATTTCTTTTTGATACAATTTTAAACATATTATAAAAGGATTAATAAGCATGGATGATAATAAAAGAAAATCACTTGATGCAGCCTTAAAAAGTCTTGATAAAACCTTTGGAAAAGGCACTATTTTAAGACTTGGCGATAAAGAAGTTGAAAAAATTGATTCTATTCCTACAGGTTCTGTTGGACTTGATTTAGCTTTGGGTATAGGCGGGGTTCCAAAAGGAAGAATTATAGAAATTTATGGACCTGAAAGTTCAGGTAAAACTACACTTACCTTACACATCATCGCAGAATGTCAAAAAAAAGGCGGAGTTTGTGCGTTTATTGATGCTGAACACGCTCTTGATGTAAGATATGCAAAAAATTTAGGTGTTGATACAGAAAATCTTTACATCTCTCAACCAGATTTTGGAGAGCAAGCCTTAGAAATCGTTGAAACTATAGCAAGAAGCGGGGCTATTGATCTAATAGTAGTAGATAGTGTTGCTGCGCTTACCCCAAAAGCAGAAATTGAAGGTGATATGGGAGATCAGCATGTAGGTCTTCAAGCAAGATTAATGAGCCAAGCTTTAAGAAAATTAACCGGTATCGTTCATAAAATGAACACTACTGTAATTTTCATCAATCAAATTCGTATGAAAATAGGTATGATGGGCTATGGCACACCTGAAACAACCACTGGTGGAAATGCATTAAAATTTTATGCTTCAGTGCGTTTAGATGTAAGAAAAACAGCAACTTTAAAACAAAACGACGAGCCTATTGGAAACCGCGTTAAAGTAAAAGTAGCTAAAAACAAAGTAGCCCCTCCTTTTAAACAAGCTGAATTTGATGTAATGTTTGGCGAGGGTGTAAGTCGTGAAGGCGAGCTAATAGATTATGGTGTAAAACTTGATATTATTGATAAAAGTGGTGCATGGTTTTCTTACAAGGCTTCTAAGCTTGGTCAAGGTAGAGAAAACGCCAAAGCCTTTTTAAAAGAAAATCCAGCTATTGCAGATGAAATCACTCAAGCTATACAAAACTCAATCGGTATAGATAGTATGATTTTGGGCGCAAAAGAAGACGATGAAGGAGAAGAATAATGTTGATTATTGAAGATTTAAGAGCTTTTGAAGTTTTAGATAGTAGAGGCAATCCTACCATTAAAGCTGAAATCATGCTAAGCGATGGTAGTGTGGGTAGTGCTATCGTTCCAAGTGGTGCAAGCACAGGAAAAAAAGAAGCTTTAGAATTAAGAGACAATGATGAAAGATTTGGTGGAAAAGGTGTTTTAAAAGCTATTGAAAATATCAATGGCACCATAGCTGAAAACATTATAGGGCTTGATGCATTTAATCAAACTCAGCTAGATAATACTCTTTTAGAACTTGATGGGACAAAAAATTATTCCAACCTAGGAGCAAATGCAACTTTAGGAATTTCTATGGCAACAGCGCGCGCTGCTGCTAATGCACTTGGAGTGCCTTTATATCGTTACTTAGGTGGAGCAAATGCAAGCGTATTACCTGTGCCAATGTGCAATATAATAAATGGTGGCGCACACGCAAATAATAGCGTAGATTTTCAAGAATTTATGATCATGCCTTTTGGTTTTTCAAGCTTTAAAGAAGGGTTAAGATCAGTTTGTGAAATTTATGCAGTATTAAAAAAAGAACTAGCTAGCTTAGGTCACTCTACTGCTTTAGGTGATGAGGGTGGTTTTGCACCAAATTTAGCAAATAATACTGAACCACTTGATCTTTTAATGACTTGTATTAAAAAAGCAGGCTATGAAAATAAAATCAAACTAGCACTAGATGTAGCAAGTAGCGAGCTTTACAAAGATGGTAAATATCACTTAGAAGGTAAAGTTTTCTCAAGTGAAGACCTAATCGCGCGTTATGAAGAATTATGTGCCAAATATCCAATTTTTAGCATTGAAGATGGTTTAGCTGAAGATGATTATAAAGGTTGGATTAAACTCACTCAAAAGCTTGGTAATAAAGTTCAGCTTGTGGGTGATGATTTATTTGTAACTAATGAAGATATTTTAAGAGAAGGTATTATGAAAAATATGGCAAATGCTGTATTGATCAAACCTAATCAAATCGGAACAATCACTCAAACTATGAGAACAGTAAGGTTAGCTCATAGAAATAATTATAGATGTATTATGAGTCATAGAAGTGGTGAAAGCGAAGATGCTTTTATAGCTGATTTTGCAGTAGCGCTTAATACAGGACAAATCAAAACAGGAGCTCTAGCAAGAGGTGAGAGAACTGCTAAATATAATCGCTTATTAGAAATTGAACTTGATAATGATGAGTATTTAGGAGATAAACTCTGAGTGACTTATTAAAAGAGTATGATGAGCATTCCAAAAAAAAGGAGGCTCGTCACCAACTCATCAAAACTATTGCATTATCATTTGTAGCTATTATCGTTGCGATGTATTTTGGCAATATGTTTTTTGGTAAATCTTCACTAGATGTTTTATTAAGTTTAAAAAATGAAAAAAAATATCTAGAGAAAAATATTGAAGAACTAAAAGCTAAAAATGCTCAAGCTCAAAAAGAATATTTGCAACTTTTAAGACTTAAAGGAGAAAATTCGCATGAGAATTAATTTTTTTATATTATTTTTACTTTCTTGTGTGTGTTTAAACGCAAAAGAAAATCCTTTTGATAATAACTTACAGCAACAAAATACTGAATTTGTAAAACTCAGTCCTTTTCAAAGGCAAGATTTTAATTTTAATTCTGATGCAAGAATTTTAAAAAACATTACCATTACCTATATCAATCTTGATGGTTCTGAACAACAAACAACCTTAGATATATACAAAAGCATTAATTGGCACGACACCTACTCTTTCGTAAAATCAAAAAGCCCAAATGCTACTCCTATACTTGATGTTTCTGTTACTGTGCCACAAGAGCAAGGAGTAAAAAATACAAAAGCAGAAGAAAACAACACTACAGTTAACATAGAAACACCACTTTTCAGTGGAAATATATATAATTTTATTTCTATTAGTTTTTATAATAACAAAATTAACATTAAAACCGAAGATAAAATGTTAAGACATTTATCCATAGGAGATCCAACTAAAATTATTATAGATTTTGCAAAAAAACAAAATTTCAATACTAAAACACTGCAAGTAAATACAGCAAAGGTTAAAAAAGTTGTCTTTGGATCACACAAAGGATATTATCGTCTGGTAATATATCTTGATGGAAAATATAGCTACCAATACTCTCGTAGCGAAAATTTATATACCTTTAACTATCGCTAAGAGTTTTTTGTAACTCTTAAGCAAATCTATGATCATAAATAATCATTTGAAATCTTTGGGCTATCATTCTAGCTCTTTCTATGATGATACTTCTTGGCTCATCTTCAAAAACTTCTTGCAAACTCTCATCAAATAAGTTAAGCCAAATGTCAAAAAATTCTCTTGGAAATGGAGGTAGTTCATGATGAGCTCTTAAAGGAGAACCACTATAACTTGGATCACCTAAAAACATTCCTGCCCAAAAACTTGCTATTTTTTCTTTATGCTTTTTCCAACTCTCATCATCTGTGCCAATTTTTTCATTAAAAATGGGTCCCAAATTCTTATCAACTCTAATTTTTGCATAAAAAATATCCATAAGTTTTTTAATACCATCATGGTTAATAGTTTCAAATTTCATATTTTTCCTTAAAAATAATTTTTGATAATTGTAATAAATTTATAAATTAAAAATATAGATAAATGTTAATTTTTAGTATAATTTCAAAAAACTTTAAAAGAAAAAATATGACTTATACTATTTTACCACCCAATCAATTTTTAGATGATTATGTTTTAAATATACAATTACATCAACTAGCAAAAATTTCAAAAAATGCTTATAAATTTTGGAAAAATGTTCAAGCAGGACGCTATCAAGGCACAAGGGTGGTATTTTTACACAAAAAAAGTATTTTAAAAAAACATCAACATCTCATACAAAAATGTGAAAACTTAAATGGCTTTGTATTAGCAAGTGCTTTTTGCTCATTTACCACTTTAGCTCCCTCCCATTTAGTAGAAAAAAATAACTCTCAAATTTATAAAATCTTAGATATTAAAGAGGTTTGTGGAGTTAAATTTGTAAATTTAAAGGCATTTTACGATTTTTTAAATTTAGATTATAATTGTAATATCTATATCGAAAAATGTCATTTTTTTAGCCCTACTCCTTTAGAAAAACGTATTAAAATTACTGAGAGTATGTGCGTTGGGTATTACTAACTTTTACGACCAAATTTATCATCAAAATACACCATTGCTATAGCACCAAAGTAACTTAGCTAAATATCCTACAGCAAAAATCCTATAATTATTAAATATTTGTAAAAAAAATGGGCTTAATTTTCAAGAAAAAATCTTTAGAAATATAATTTACAAAAAATACCAAAATTCCAAGGTCTCTCTCAAAGAAGAAAGACCTAAAATTTTATATCTTTTTTACCAAGATTTTTACTCACTCTTAATCCATCTCATAAGTATCATCATCGCTATAATCATCATCATACTCATAATCATCATCATCATAATTATACGATCTTTGATTATTTGCATAAGTATCATCATCTGTTTCATCATACATTTCATCATCGTAATTTTCAAATTCTTCATCATCATAAGCCATTATAAATCCTTTAAAATTTTTTAGTAGTATTTTAATATAAAAAGATACATTTTGGTATAATTTTTCAAACTTTACTCAAGGAAAAATATGAATTTAACGCATTTAGATGAAAAAAACCATCCCAAAATGGTAGATGTAAGTCAAAAAGATATTACTCAAAGAAAAGCTTGTGCAAGTGGTAAAATATATATGAGCAAAGAAGCATTTGAAGCTATCGTTGAAAACAAAGCTAAAAAAGGACCTGTTTTACAAACTGCTATCATAGCAGCCATCATGGGAGCTAAACAAACTTCAAATCTCATTCCAATGTGTCATCCCTTAATGATTTCAAAAGTACAAACTCATATAGAAGAAAACAAAGAAGAATACTCTTTTAAACTTTTCGTAACCATAAAATGTGAAGGAAAAACCGGAGTAGAAATGGAAAGCTTAACAGCTGTTAGCATTGGACTTTTAACTATTTATGATATGGTTAAAGCTATTGATAAAAGTATGCAAATTACTGATATAGTTTTAGAAAGCAAGGAAGGAGGAAAAAGTGGTAAATATTTGCGATCTTAAAAAAGAACCTATTATAAATTATCCTACTTTTTGGGACTATAAAGTCGTTTTTGAAGCTGGTGTTGATGCCTTAGAAGTTTTCACTCAAATACTTAATGAAAGAGAATTTAAATACAAAATCTCAAATACTAGCAAGCAAGGCACATATAAAAGCTATCTTTTAAGTGTTTATGTCGATAGTAAAAGTGATCGTTTAAATATTTTTAACCAATTAAAAAGCAAAGCCAAATTTGTACTATAAAAAGGAAAACTATGAAAAATTTAGCCATTATTTTTGAAAATTCTCTCTTAGCTTGTGAAAAAAATGAAATTCCAAGCTTAATCAGCGAACTTGTTTTTAATCTAAGCTATAAAAAAATTAGTTTTGAAAATACTAGCAATGAAGAACTTTTTGCCATCTTTTCTAAAGTATTAGAAAAACTTGAACTTATAAATGAAGAAAATATTTCTAGAATAATCCAAGGCATCATCAAAGCTAGAGTGGAAGAAGATAAAAAAACATTTTTTGCTTATATTAATGAATATAGCAAATTAAAAACAAAAATTGAAGAACAAAAAAACACCATTAAACACAAAATTTGCGATAATTTTTTTGACTTAGAAAAGACTTTAAAAGATTTAAATTTAAATGAATTTAATATAAGTATCAATGATGCTATGCTTTATGATATAGAAATATTAGGTCTTTTAAAAGAAACTGCTGAAAGCGCTTTTATTACAACTTTAGAAAAAGGCGAAAATATAGAACTTACTTCTTGTGAGATTGCTAAAAATTTAGTCTTTAATGCAATTTGCGAAGGAAGTTTTGAAAAAGAAAGAATTTTAAAAATCTCTCAAGTGATTTTAAATGCAGCTTTTGAACTTGCTAATGAATCAAAAGTTTTTGCTTATGATTTATGCATAGGAAGTATTTATGGAACGCAAGAAGGAATTTCTTTGGCGATTGAAAAATTTAAAGCAAGTTTTGCATATAGCGCTTTAGAACATGATTTAAAAAACAAAGAAAAAGAACTTATAGACATAGAGCAAGAATTTATTCAAATGCTTAAAAAAATATCATTAGAACTTAATAACCCTGTAAAAGATATACTTAAAGATTTATTAGAAAATAAATTTGACACTTTATTTGCTAAATTTAAACGCCTTATACAAGAAAATAGAGAACAAATCCTTATTAAAATAAATGAAATTAAACAAAATCCAAAAATTGATGATTTTAGTAAATTAGCACAAAACAAACTTAATAACTTAGCTAAAGAGCTAAGCGAGCTTGAAAAACTTGCAAGTCATAAATATAAAAGTTTAGATAAAAACAACGCAAAAGAATTAGGGGTAAGATTATGGGAAAAAGCTAAGATGTTAATAAAAAGATAAAAAAATATTAAAAAATGCAAGATAGTATTTTTACTTAAAATACACAAAAATAAAAGAGGTAAAAGATGTTCAAAAAATTAAATTTAACCATAAAAATGATTTTAATATTATCCTTTGTCGTTTTTATTGGTATAGGAATTTTATCAACAGTCATAGTTTCAAAAAGCTATCAAATGCTTAATACTGAAGCCTATAAACTCCTATTAAGTAGTGCCAATAGGTATGCCAATGGAATTCAAGCAATTACTCAAAATGCATATTCAACACTTGAAACAGCACAAGGAGTTATTAAAAATTTTGCAAGCAAAGATGAAAATCTAGATATAGAAGATTTAAAAATTTTGTTAAGTAGTATGCTAGACTCAAATTCTTGGACTTATTATGCATATATCCATCTTAACCAATATCACGGAGAAAAAAATCCTCTAAATTTTACACCATCAGGTCAATTTTTGCTTCTAGCTAAGGATGAAAATCCTCAACAAAAAGGTTCTGTAAAATTTCTTCAAGCCGAAGATGAAATTATGCAACAAAATTCTATTACTAAAGTTTTACAAACCAAACAACCAGCAGTTGGAAGACCTAAAGATTACTCTGTAGGTGGAGAAAAAATATCTCTAGTTAATATCGCCCTCCCTATTTTTGGAAAAAATGATAAGCTTATTGGTGCAATAGGAATGCTTGTTCGCATAGATTTATTAAGAGAAGAATTAAATGATCCGAAAAAAAGCTTATTCGCAAACGATCAGCGTTTATTAATTTCCAATGGAGGTTTAATTATCTCAAGTCCAAAAGCTGAATATGTAGGCAAAATTATCACAGAAATCAACCCTCATCCAAGTGCACAAAAAATATTGGATTTGCAAAATTCTAAAGAAAACGGATTATTCGTCTTTATACCTGCATCAACAGGTGAAGAAAATTTAGCTCAACTTATAAATTTCAATCTATGGGAAGGTTCTAAAGATTTTTGGAGTGTTGTTACTATAGCTCCTAAAAAATCTGTAGAAAAACCAGCTAACTCTTTAATGTTTATTGTATTTATAATATCTATCATTGTTTTATTTATCATTATAATAGCTATTTATTTTTATGTAAAAAAAGGTATTGTTGAAAAAATTCATGGACTCCAA
>NZ_JANQDC010000023.1:0-18550 GCF_024723695.1 Campylobacter sp. S4:11
TTTGCTAATATTCTTAACATTTTACCCCTATAAGCTTTCGCAAAATGACTTAAACTTTTGGAATTTCTTAAAAAAGTGAGAGTGGAGTAAAATTGTTTATTTTTTTTAGATATAATCGAGCTTTATTTATATTTAAAAAAGGCATATTTATGTTACGCTTGTTTATTGTAAGTATTTTATTTGTCAATTCACTATTAGCTTTTAATGTAAAATCTTTATTTACTTATACTTTTAATGATAACATTAGCTATGACTTAGAAAAAGCTAAAGAAATTTATTTTAAAAACAAATGCAATACTTGCCATGGAGAAAATGGAGAAAAAAATTCTTATGGTAAAAGAGCCATTAAAGACTTAAGCCCAGAAGAGATCAAAGGCGCTTTAAAAGACTATGCTAATGGATATTTCAAAAATCAATCAAGCGATAATATCCAAATGAGTTTGTATGCTAAAAAATTAAGTGATAGTGATATGAATCACATTATTGCTTATTTGAAAGGACAAAATTTTTCTATAGAGCTTAATCAAAAAGATCTTTTAGAAGAAGAGCCTGCACCAAAAACCAAGCACAATACATTTTTAAAATAACAAAAAAAGGAGTTTTCATGAAAAAAAATCTACTGCTAGCTAGCTTACTTTGTGCTAGTTCAATTTATGCCGCAGAAGTAAAAATAGGCATTGTTTTACCACTTACTGGTACTTTGGCAGCTTATGGCAATGATGTATATGAGGGTATTAAACTAGCTAATACTTTAAATCCAAATTTAAAAAATGGAGATAGTGTTAAAATCATAGCTATTGACACAAAAGGCGATAAAATAGAAGCAGCAAATGCTACTACTAGACTTATCTCTCAAGATAAAGTTTTAGGCCTTATAGGCGAAGCTGTTACACCAAATACTATGCAAGTTTTATCTATAGCTGAAGAAAGAAAAATTCCTGCTATAGCTCCAGTTGCATCAGGTGATAAACTTTTAGATAAAAAAAGCTATGCTAGCAGAGTTTGCTTTATGGATAGTTTTCAAGGAGATAAATTTGCTAACTATGCTTATAAAGATTTAAATTTAAAAAGCGTGGTTGTGATAGTTGATCAAAGCAATGTATATTCATTAGGTTTGGCAAGAGCTTTTGAAAAAGAATTTAAACAAAATGGTGGAAAAGTACTTAAAAAACTAACCATTTCTTCAGGCGATAAGGACTTTAAAGCTATTGTTTCACAACTTAAAAGTATCAACCCTGATTTTGTTTATATGCCAATTTATCACCCAGAAGCTGCTTTAATAGCAAGACAAGCAAAAGCAGTTGGCTTTAACAAGCTTTTAAGTGCAGGCGATGGAGTAAATAATAAAACCTTTATCGAGCTTGGCGGTGATGCTGTAAATGGAGTAATCTTTACCGATAGTTTTGATTATAATAATCCTCCGACAACTCTTTCTAAAAAATTTATTGAAGCTTATGAAAAAGATCATGGCACAAAAGAACTTCCAGCATTTTCTGCTATGGGAGCTGATGCATATTATGTAATGGTAAATGCAATGAATGAATGTGCGAATAATCTTAACGCACAATGCATTAATGAAAAAATTCATTCAACAAATAATTTTGAAGGCGTAGGTGGAGTTATAAGCATAGACGCTAGTGGTAATGCAAGTCGTTCTGTAGTTATAAAAGAAATACAAGAACAAAAACAAGTTTATAAAACTATTATCAATCCTTGAAAGGTTAAACTATGAAAAAAATTAGCATAGCTATATTGTCTATCATAGCTAGTAATATCATACAAGCAAAAGAAATTAATATCGGCGTAGTTTTACCTCTAACAGGCTCTACTGCAGCTTATGGGCAAAGTGCTTTAGATGGAGTGAAAATTGCAAATTCTATGAAAAACACTTTAAGCAATGGAGATAAAGTAAATTTAGTAGTAGTTGATACAAAAGGCGATAAAATAGAAAGTGCAAATGCTAGTGCAAGACTAGTTTCACAAAACAAAGCGTATGCACTAATTGGAGAAATGCTAACAGCTAATACTTTGCAAGTGATAAGAATTGGTGAGGAAAAAAAGATCCCAGTGGTTGCTCCTGCAGCTACTGCTGATAAAATTTTAAATAAAAAATTATACGCTAGCAGAGTTTGTTTTATGGATAGCTTTCAAGGCTCATCTTTAGCTAATTATGTAAAAAATAAGCTAAATTACACCAAAGCTGTGATAATTAGCGATCAAAGTGCGGATTATTCTTTAGGTTTAACTAGAGCCTTTGAAAAAGAATTTAGCAAACAAGGTGGAAAAATTTTAGATAAATTTAGAATTACAGCAGGCGATAAAGACTTCAAAGCTATTCTTTCACAAATTAAAAATTTAAAACCTGATTTTATTTATCTTCCGGTATATTACACCGAGGCTTCTTTGTTTGCACGCCAAGCAAAAGCAATGGGTATAAATATCCCTATGGGTTCAGCAGATGGGGTGGCTGATGAAACTTTTATTAATCTAGCTCAAGAAGCAGCTGAAGGATATTTATTTACCGATAGCTTTGATTATCACAATCCCCCAACACAACTTTCAAAAGACTTTATATTAGCTTATGAAAAAGAAAAACAAAGCAAAGAGGTTCCAAATTTTACAGCTATGGGTGCAGATGCGTATTTTGTGATTTTTGAAGCTATGCAAAAATGTATTAATGATTTTAACAGTGAATGTATCAATAATAATATCCACGCTACTTCAAAATTTGAAGGTGTTAGCGGGGTGATTAGTATTGATAAAACAGGTAATGCTACGCGTTCAATTGTTATAAAATCAATAGAAAATCAAAAGCAAATTTATAAAGATACGATTCTTCCGTAAATAAAATTTTAAGAGGTTCAATGGATAGTTCTTTAATTTTACAGCAAATTATAAATGGTTTTAGCTTAGGTAGTATGTATGCACTTATTGCTATAGGCTATACAATGGTCTATGGTGTTTTAAGACTGATTAATTTCGCACATGGCGATATTATGATGGTGGGTGCATACTCAGCTTTATTTTGTGTTACGAGTATGAATGTGCCTTTTTTGGGCGCCCTTTCCTTGGCTATGTTATTTGCAGCAGCTTTAGGTATAGCTATTGATAGAGTAGCTTATAAACCTCTAAGAAAAGCACCTAGAATTTCTTTACTTATCACAGCCATAGGTATAAGCTTTTTAATACAAAATATATTTAATGTCTTATTTGGTTCAACACCAAAATATTTTCCTGTGCCAAGCTATCTTGAAACAGTGATTAATTTTAATAATATCAGTATTAGTATTAATAGTATTTTAGTGCCTATTTTGACATTTTTTATATTATTAGTAGTTTTATTCATACTTTATAAAAGCAAATATGGCATTGCTATTAGAGCCTTAGCTTTTGATATTCATACTGTAAATTTAATGGGAATTGATGCAAATCGTATTATCGCTATTGTATTTGCACTAGGCTCGGCTTTAGCTGCTATTGGTGGTATTTTTTGGGCTGTTAGTTATCCTTCTGTTGAGCCTAGCATGGGGACACTTATAGGACTTAAAGCCTTTGGTGCTGCTGTTTTAGGTGGTATTGGTTCGGTTGCTGGAGCAGTTTTAGGTGGCTTAATTATAGGATTTACAGAAGTTGTTGTAGTTGCTATTTTTCCTGATCTTTCTGGTTTTAAAGATGCTTTTGCGTTTATCTTTTTAGTATTGATTTTACTTTTTAAACCAACCGGAATTTTAGGTATTAATTTTGAAAAAAGTAGGTTTTAAGATGGTTGCAAGAAAAATTACACATTTAAGTTTTTTTATTATAGCACTTGCTTTTCTTTTTGTATCTCCTTATTTTTTCAATGATTATAAAATAGGAATTTTAAGCAATATTGCTATTTTTGTAATCTTAGCAGTAAGCTATAATCTTATCAATGGGGTTACAGGACAATTTTCACTAGAACCAAATGGCTTTGTAGCTATAGGGGCTTATGTTGCAGCCTTAGTTTTACTTACAAGTGAAAGCAAAATCGATCAGTTTTCTTTAGAAGATCCAAGTAGCTTTATTTTGATGATTCATTCACCAAGTTTTATTGTAGCTTTACTTGCTGCTGGGCTTTGCGCTATGCTTTTATCTTTAGTATTGGCTTTTGCAGTATTTAGAGTTAGAGGAGATTATTTAGCTATTGTAACACTGGGCTTTGGAATTATTATCAAACTAATGGCAATTAACTTTGCTTCTGTTACAAATGGTTCTTTAGGCCTAAATGACATTCCTAAACATACCACCTTATACTGGAGTGGTGGGATTGCTATATTTTCTGTTATTATCATCTTAAATATTGTTAGTTCAAAATTTGGTAGAGCTATGAAAGCTGTAAGAGATGATGAGGATGCGGCATTAGCAATGGGTATAAATACCTTTAATATCAAAACCTTAGCCTTTAGCACTTCAGCATTTTTAGAAGGCATTGGTGGAGGTTTATTAGCTTGTGCACTAGCTTCAGTTTCACCTGAACAATTTGACTTTTTATTTACTTTCCAGCTTTTAATCATCATTGTTTTAGGTGGCTTAGGTTCAACTACTGGTGCTATCATCGGAGCTATTTTAGTAATAGGCGGAAGTGAGTATTTAAGATTTTTAGATGAGAGTATGAATATTTTTGGTTATGAAACTCCTGCTATGCCTGGTCTTAGAATGGTTGTTTTTTCTGTTATATTGATTTTAGTAATGCTTTTTGCAAGAAGAGGAATAATGGGCGATAAAGAACTAACAGATATTTTATTTAAGTTTTCTAAAAGGAAGAAAAAATGATTTTAGAACTTAAAGAAATTCATAAAAATTTTGGTGGAGTTAATGCTATAACAAATACTTCTTTTGCTATTAGAGAAAGTGAAATTTTTGGACTTATAGGTCCAAATGGCGCAGGTAAAACCACTCTATTTAATATTATCACAGGAAATTATAAACCAAGTAGCGGGGAAGTCTTTTTTCTAGGAAAAAAAATTGATCATTTAAAACCACACAAGATAGTTCATCTAGGTATTGCAAGAACTTTTCAAAACATCAGACTTTTTTCTAGTATGAGCGTTTTAGAAAATGTATTGATTGGTTTTGATAAAAGCATTAAATATAATATTTTTGAAGCTTTTTTACACCTTGGAAGATTTTCTAAAGCAGAAAAAAATGCAAAAAAAGCAGCTTATGAAATTTTAGAACAACTCAATATCGCTCATTTGGCTGATGAAAAAGCTACTAGTTTAAGCTATGGTCAGCAAAGGAAAGTTGAAATAGCAAGAGCTTTGGCAACAAACCCTAAACTTTTATTACTAGATGAGCCTGTAGCAGGTATGAATTCTACAGAAAGTGATGATTTAGCCGAGTTAATTTTTAACATAAGAGATAACAAAAAAATCAGCGTTTTGCTTATTGAACATGATATGAAATTTGTAAATAAACTTTGCGATAGGGTTATGGTACTTGATTATGGTAGGACTATTTTTGAAGGAAAACCAAATGATGCAGTGCAAAACCCTGAAGTAATTAGTGCGTATTTGGGGGATTTTAATGCTAGTAGTTAAAGATTTGCATGTTTATTATGGTTTAATAGAAGCTGTTAAAGGTATAGATTTTACTATAAAAACAGGAAGTATAGTTAGTTTAATAGGCTCAAATGGTGCAGGAAAAACTTCAACACTTAATGCTATGCTAAATTGTGTAAAAAAAACCGGCGAAATAACTTTTTTAGGTTATGACACCCAAAGACACTTGCCTCACACTCTAGTTCAAAAAGGCATTGCTTTAGTGCCTGAAGGAAGAAGAGTTTTTATCAATCTTACCATAGAAGAAAATTTAAAAATTGGTGCTTTTAATAATGCAGAAAATTATGAGCATTTAAAAAATCAAATGTATAGACTTTTCCCAAGATTAAAAGATAAAAAAAATGCCCTTGCAGGAACTCTAAGTGGCGGGGAAGCTCAAATGCTAGCTATTTCAAGAGCGCTTATGAGTGAACCAAAACTTTTAATGCTTGATGAGCCTTCATTAGGTCTTGCTCCAAAAATAGTTGGAGAGGTTTTTGATATTATAGTCAAATTAAAAGAAGAAGGTATTACTATTTTACTAGTAGAACAAAATGCTTTTTCGGCTTTAAAAATCAGCGACTATGCTTATGTTTTAGAAAATGGTAAAATCGCTATGCATGCACCCGCAAAAGATCTTATCGGCAATGATGAGATTAGAAAAAAATACCTTGGAGCTTAATTCATGAAAAAACAACTTTTAGCTTTTGGGGATATAAAAATCTCTATTTTTTTATTTTTAGTCTTTGCTCTATTTTGCGCTTTAGCTACTTTTATAGAAAGTGCTTATAACACTCCAACAGCATGGGCTATGATATATGGAACATCTTGGTTTGGCTTTATACAACTCATACTAGGAATCAATCTTTTGGTAGCTCTTTTCAAATATAAAATGTTTAATAAGAAAAAAATACCACTTTTAATCTTCCATATCTCATTTTTATTTATATTATTAGGTTCAGCTATGACTAGATATATGGGATTTGAAGGAAATTTACACATTAGAGAAAATGAAAAAAATAACATCATTGAAACTTCAAAAAGTTATATTTACATAGCAACTTTAAAAGATGATAAAGTATATAGTGCTTCAAAATCTGAATACATAGCAACCCTACCTTTCGTAAATGATTTTTCATTCGATTTAATATTACCTGATGAAAAAGCTCAAATTGCATATGAAAATTTAATTTTAGATGCAAAAGAAGTTTATATTGATGATAATAATTCTGCTCCACTTTTATCTTTAATGCTTTCACAAAATAACGAGTCTAAAGAATTGCTTTTTCAAGCAGGAGATATTGAAAATATTAATGGTATTAATATAGCATTTTTAAATGACTCTGTTCCAAGTCCTTATATAAAAATTGATAAAGACCTAAAGCTAAGTGCTGACTTTGACTTAAAATACATGTCAATGAGTGATGGTAAAGAAAATATTTTAAAAGCAAACCAAAAAGCACAAGC
This sequence comes from Campylobacter sp. S4:11, assembly GCF_024723695.1. Classification (NCBI taxonomy): domain Bacteria; kingdom Pseudomonadati; phylum Campylobacterota; class Epsilonproteobacteria; order Campylobacterales; family Campylobacteraceae; genus Campylobacter; species Campylobacter sp. S4:11. The sequence continues at coordinate 7,029 of NZ_JANQDC010000023.1, forward strand.
TAAGGATTTAAGATTATATTCTTTTAATGATATTAATTTAGTAGTTAAATTTGCTTCCTTGCATGGTAAAAAAACTTTAGAAGGTATCAATCAAGCTCAAGATGAAAGCTTTTTTACTTGGTTTAAAAATAGTTGGATAGAGCTAGGACGTAATGCTTTGATTTCTTTATTTGGCGAGGCAAAATACTGGAATAATTCTTTATTAAATAATTTCAAAGATTTTGCACAAAGCACTAAATATATGCCAACTCAACTTTCAGATAATGCCATCAATGCTTTAAAATTAAAACTAAGCTACAAAGGAGAATCTAAAGAAGTTTTCCTAGTAGAATACAACTCACCTATCCGTATTGATGTAGCAGGTCAACCTTTCTTTTTAAGATGGGGTCCTAAAGGAATAGAAATGCCGTTTGAAATGTACTTAAAAGACTTTGAGCTAGAACGCTATCCTGGCTCGATGTCGCCTATGTCTTATGCAAGTTATGTGGAAATTGATAATGCTGAACAAAAATTAGAATATAAGATTTTTATGAATAATGTTTTAGATTATCAAGGTTATAGATTTTATCAAAGTTCTTATGATCAAGATGAGCTTGGTACCATACTTTCAGTTAACAAAGATCCGGGTAAAATTCCTACATATATTGGATATTTTTTGCTTACATTAGGAATGTTTTTAAATGTTTTAAATCCTCATTCAAGATTTAGAACCTTAGCTAAATTAATCAATCAAGACACCTTGAAAAAAACAAGTGCTATTTTGACTTTTATATTAGTTTTATTTGCAAACCAAAATACTTATGCAAATGAACCCATCAAGGTAGATGAAGCACATGCTAAAGAACTTGCTTCTTTAGTAGTGCAAAAACCTGATGGTAGAATGGTGCCTTTTAATACTTTAGCTATGGAAGTTTTAGAAAAAATATACAAAAATACAACCTTTCAAGGACAAAGTGCTGAAGCGACTATCATATCAATGATTTTTGATGGCAGTGCATGGTATGATAAAGATGTTATTTTTATGCCAACAAGTCGTTTGGTTAATGAAGAAATTTCTAAAATTTTAGGTATTGAACCTAGAGCTTATACTAGTTTTAAAGATTTTTTCACTACAGATGCTTATAAACTACAAAAATATGTAGAAAATGCTATTAGAAAAAATCCAAATCGTAGAAGTGTTTTTGATAAAGAAATTATCAAGCTTGATGAAAGGGTAAATATTGTAAATTTAATTTTTTCAGGCGATATTTTTAGATTTATTCCTTTACAAAATAGCACTAACAACCAATGGGTAGCACCACGCGAAGCTTATATAGGTTTAAAAGGCGAAGAAGGTGCGGAAGTTAAAAGTATTTTAGAAAATTATTTCAACGCAGTTAGCAACTCTATTGTACATAACAACTGGGATGAAGCAACTAAAAACTTAAATGCTATCAAAAACTATCAAGAAAAATATGGCCATGAAGTTATGCCAAGTGCTAAAAAAATTAATACAGAAATCTTTTTCAATAAAAGTCAAATTTTTGTAAATCTTACTCCGCTTTATTTATGTGCTGGATTTTTACTTTTAATTATAGTTTTTGTTAAAATGCTTCTACCAAAAATTCGCATTGATTTTATTTTTAAATGTGTTTATGTGTTTAACATTGTAGCATTTTTTATCCATACTCTAGGCTTGGCTTTGCGTTGGTATATAGCAGGTCGTGCGCCATGGAGTAATGCTTATGAGAGTATGGTTTATATAGCCTGGGCTTTATCCTTATCTGGAATTTTCTTTTCTAGAAAAAGTCCTATTGCACTTTCTTTAACTTCTATTTTAGCAGGAGTTACTTTAGGTGTGGCTCATCTTAGTCAAATGGATCCACAAATTACCAATTTAGTTCCTGTGTTACAATCATACTGGCTAACTATACATGTTTCAGTTATCACCGCTAGTTATGGATTTTTAGGACTATGTGCATTATTAGGTATATTTGTGCTTATTTTATTATGCATGCTAAAAATCAATGGCAAGCACAATGAAAATATTTTAAGAAATATCACAGAAGCAACAAGAATTAATGAAATGGCTATGATTTTAGGGCTTTGCTTGCTTACTGTAGGAAATTTCTTGGGTGCTATATGGGCAAATGAAAGTTGGGGAAGATATTGGAGTTGGGACTCTAAAGAAACTTGGGCTTTAATTAGTATTTTAGTTTATGCGGCTATTTTACACATTAGAATGGTGCCAAAATGGGCTAATCAATATACTTTTGCAGTTTGCTCTATGTTTGCATATTGGGTGATTATTATGACTTATTTTGGAGTAAATTACTTTTTAACTGGTATGCATTCTTATGCAGCAGGAGATTCTGTAAAAATTCCTGATTACGTATATTGGGGCTTTTTGTTTATGGTAGTATTAAGCCTAGGTGCTTATCTTAAAAAATCTTATGCTAAAAAACTTTAGGACTAAATCATGAAAAGCTCTCTCTTGATTTTTTTAATTATCGCCCTATTTATTATAATTATTTTAGGTATTATAATAATAATATTTTTTATCAATAAAGATAAAAACATTTCAAAAACATCATCTATAACAACGCCCATAAAAAGTAATAATACCATGGGTAAAATAAATGATATAGAAGAATTTATATCAAAAGCTGATAATGCTAAAAATGCTCAAGAATTACATGAGCTAATTTTGCAATTTCTAAATTCGCAAAAATTTAACTCTAACCCAAAAGACAGCGCCACCAAAAGAAAACTAGATTTTGTTAGTGCTATTTCAGCTAATGCAAATGCTAGCCCAAAAAATATATCTTTTTTAAACAATGAATTAAAAAAAAGATATAAAACCCTAAAAAAAGAAATAGATGCTTATGAGCAAGTAGGTTTGGCAAAAAGAAAAATGAGACAATCTTAAGGAATTTTAATGAAAAATATTAGAAATTTCTCTATTATAGCTCATATTGACCATGGAAAAAGCACGCTAGCTGATAGGATTATTAGTGAATGCGGTGCAATTAGCGATAGACAAATGAGTGCCCAAGTAATGGATACTATGGATATAGAAAAAGAGCGTGGTATAACTATAAAAGCTCAATCTGTACGTTTAAATTATAAATTTAATAATGAGGAATATGTATTAAATTTAATAGACACTCCGGGCCATGTTGATTTTTCCTATGAAGTAAGTCGCTCTTTAGCAAGTTGTGAAGGAGCTTTGCTTGTTGTCGATGCTTCTCAAGGTGTAGAAGCTCAAACTATAGCTAATGTTTATATAGCCTTAGAAAATGATCTTGAAATTATACCAGTGATTAATAAAATAGATCTTCCTTCAGCTGATATTGAAAAGGTTAAGCACGAAATAGAACATATTATAGGAATTGATTGCTCTAATGCAATTTGTGTTAGTGCAAAAACAGGTGTAGGTATAAAAGAACTCATAGAAACCATCATCACAAAAATTCCTGCACCAAAAACTGATGATGAAGCACCTACTAAAGCTTTAATTTATGATTCTTGGTTTGATAATTATCTTGGAGCTTTAGCTTTAGTTAGAATTTATGAGGGAAATATAGCTAAAAATGATGAAGTTTTAGTTATGAGTACAGATAAAAAACATCTTGTACAAGATCTTTTTTATCCTCATCCATTAAGTCCTATAAAAACTAAAAAATTAGAATCAGGTGAAGTAGGTGTTATTGTACTTGGACTTAAAAATGTTGCCGATGTTCAAGTGGGCGATACCATAACATTAACAAAAAATAAAGCAAAAGAAGCTATCGGTGGTTTTGAAAAGGCTAAGGCTTTTGTTTTTGCAGGATTATATCCTATAGAAACGGATAAATTTGAAGATTTAAGAGATGCTTTAGATAAATTAAAACTTAATGATAGTTCTATTACCTATGAACCTGAAACTTCCCTTGCTTTAGGATTTGGTTTTAGAGTTGGTTTTTTAGGTCTTTTACACATGGAGGTTATTAAAGAAAGACTTGAACGTGAGTTTAACCTTGATTTGATTGCTACTGCTCCAACTGTTACTTATGAAATTTATCAAACCGATGGAGAAGTTTTAAAAATTCAAAATCCAAGCGAGCTACCTCCAGTAAATAAAATCGATCATATAAAAGAACCTTATGTAAAAGCAACCATTATAACTCCAAGTGAGTATCTAGGAAATTTAATCACTCTTTTAAATCGCAAACGCGGTATGCAAGTTAAGATGGATTATATCACTCCTGAGCGTGTTTTACTTGAGTATGATATACCTTTAAACGAAATCGTTATGGATTTTTATGATAAACTCAAGTCACTCACTAAAGGTTATGCTAGTTTTGATTATGAGCCTATTGAATTTAGAGTAGGAGATCTTGTAAAACTTGATATTAAAGTAGCTGGTGAAAATGTCGATGCACTAAGCATTATAGTGCCAAATGAAAAAGCATTAAGCAAAGGTAGAGAATTAGTAAAAGCGATGAAAGAAATCGTCCCGAGACAGCTTTTTGAAGTTGCCATCCAAGCAAGCATAGGAAACAAAATCATTGCAAGAGAAAATGTAAAATCTATGGGTAAAAATGTAACTGCAAAATGCTATGGTGGGGATATTACTAGAAAAAGGAAACTTCTTGAAAAACAAAAAGAAGGTAAAAAAAGAATGAAAGCCATTGGTAAAGTACATTTACCTCAAGAAGCATTTTTAAGCGTTTTAAAAATAGACTAAATCCCTAGTTTAAAACTAGGGAATTATGCATTGATATCTAAAGAATTTCCACCCATTTCATTAATTTTTTGAGTTACTTTTTCAATAGCTTTATCAATTGTTTCATAGCTGATATCAGGAAGTTTGCCACCCCACATTTTTTCCGCTTGCGCAAATCCTGCTTTTAGACCTTCTAAACCTTTTTGGAGTTTTTCCATATCTTCACCAGCTCCATTAATAACAAAATCAGCCAATCTTTGAGATGTTTTTGCTACACCAAAATACCCATCTTCCCCAATAAGCTCTTTTGCCTCATCAGCATTTAAACTAAGTATATCTTTACCTTCATATCCTATAGCTTTAAAATCTACATTTGATAGAATAGCCGTTAAAGAATCCTTAGACTGAGTTCCTTGAAAAATCCCAGCTTGAGTTAAACCATTAGAGGAACTCATACTAAATGCTTGTTGCATAAAGCTCATAGCATAAAGTTCTGTTATACCTTTTCCACCTATGCTAGCAAGCTTACTAAGCTTATCCTCATCAATATCTTTTGTACTATTAGCACTTTTAGTATTGGCATCTTCAAGTTTTGTATTCGAATCAGCCTTCCTATTGCTAATCTGTGACTCCACTGCCACACGTGAATACGAATTTATCTGCATCCTTGCTCCTTTTTTTGTGGGTTTATAAAAATCGGATAAAAAAAAATAAAATGAATATTAAGCAGAAAATAAAGACTTTTACAATATAATAATTTTGTATTATACAATATAGGATTTTTAAAATTTAGGTGATTTATGTTTTTCAAAGATTGTTTTATTGAAATTTCAGATCCATATTTTAAAGATACTATAGAAGGCATCGAATCTCTTTATTAGCTTTATTTTATTTATACAATTTATTAAATAGATAATAAATAAATACTAATAAGGAAAACTATGTCATTGCACAATTTTTATACTAATACAAACGCTACTATATTATTTTACAAATGTGCCCTGCCTAATATGGCAAGTGCTGCATTTATATACCTTTATGTTATCATTGATGGGATTTTTGTTGGAAGATACTTAGGAACAGATGCTCTTGCTGCTATGAATTTAGTAATGCCCTTTATCATGATAAGCTTTGCCCTAGCGGATATGATAGCTATAGGCTCATCAGTGCAAATAGCAATCAATCTAGGCAAAGGAAAAATCGAAAAAGCAAGAGCTATTTTTTCTTTTTGTATCATTTTAATTTTTATCATCTCTTGTATAATGGGAATACTAGGATTTTTTTTAACAAGACCTTTAAGTGCTCTTATGGGGGCTGATGAAAACATACAAAATTTATCTACTGAATATATGCAAATTTTTGCTCTTTTTGCACCCTTTATCATGTTAGCTTTTGCTATGGATAATTATTTAAGAATATGCGGTAAAACATTTTATAGCATGGTGGTTAATATCACAGTAGCTTTAAGCAATATAGTTTTAGATTGGCTTTTTATAGTTGTTTTTGAATGGAGTTTATTTTCAGCTGCTCTAGCAACTTGTTTAGGAATGTTTTTAGGTACTATTTTGAGTTTTATACCTTTTGTTTTTAAAAATTTAATTTTAAAATTTAAAAGACCTATGATTAGTTTAAAAATACTCAAAAATATCATCTATAATGGCTCTTCTGAATTTTTTTCTAACATATCAAGCTCTATTTACACTATACTAGCTAATACTATATTATTAAAAATAGCAGGAAATCAAGCACTAGCAGCTTTTTCTGTTATACTTTATTTAAGCACTTTTACCTTTGCTTTGATTTTATCAATGTGCGAAGCCATGCAACCTGCCATAAGTTACAACTACGGCTACAAAAACATATTAAGAATTCAAGCTATTTTTAAAAGAATGCTCATAGCATCTAGTGTATTTGGAACTTCTATCTTCTTACTCACATTTTTTTTCAACGAAATTATGGTTTCTTTTTTTAATAAAAATGATGAAGTTGATTTTGCAAATATAGCACAAAATGCACTTATGTTGTTTTCTTTTTCCTTTTTATTAAGTTGGCTTGGAAAACTTTGTGCGTCTTTTTTTACTGCCTTAGATAAACCTATGCTTTCTTTAATCATATCTATGATACAAAGTTTTATATTGCCTTTTGTTTTTATACAAATACTATCGCATTATTTTGGCTTAAATGGGGTTTGGCTTACTTCTTTTGTAAGTGAAGTTTTTATGGCGTTTATTGCTTCATTTTTATTGTATAAAACTTTTAAAGATCTAAACTCTTAGCTAATTTCAAACAAGAGTTTAGATCTTGCTCTTTACATATATATAAATTTTTAAGATTACGGAGCTTTAAAGCTGTACTTTGACCTATAACTACAACCTTATCTTCTTTTTCTAATGTAAAAAATTTCAAAAATTGCTCTATGCTTGATGGAGCGCTAAAGATAAAAACACTTGGATGATGTATTTTTAGCTCATCTTTTTTAGGCTCTATGGCTATATTTTCATAAACAATTAATTGTTTTAAAAAGATATTTTCTTTTAACAAATACTCATCAAGACCCGAACTAATTTTCTTCGCTCTTAAATAAAGACATTTTTTATTTTTAAACTCAGATAAAAACTCACTAGCTAAATTTTTACCATAAGCCTTGCTAGGATATTTGACATTTTTAAAGCCAAGCTCTTTTGCAAAATCAGCACTTTTTTGACCCACAGCATAAAGTTTAATATCAAAATCAATTTTGCTTTTACTTGAAATTAATGCTCTTAATGCATTCTTAGAGCTAATGATTAAACAATCAAATTCCTTTAAATTAACTTCAAAATTAAGAAATTTAATTTCATTTAATCTTATAGTCTTAACACCATCAAATTCTTTATCTCCTATAAAATAAACCATTATTTTCCTATAAAAGTTTGATCAAAACTTGATCTTAAATTTAAAGTTGCATTAAAAGGATCTTGTGCTTGCATTATTGCTCTAACCACAGCTATACCTTGTATATTACAATCTTTAAGCAAATTTAAATTAGCTTCATCTATCCCACCTATAGCTACAATAGGTAAAGAAGCTAAACTAGTAATTTCTTTTAATCCATCTACACCAAGCACAACACAATCTTGCTTGCTAGGCGTAGCAAAAACAGCCCCTACTCCAAGATAAGTAGCACCTTGAGTATTAACAAGCTCACTTTTATGATTGATCGTAAGTCCTATGATTTTATCTTCGCCCAAAAGCTCTCTTGCTTTTTTTAAAGGCATATCCTTTTGACCTATATGCACTCCATTTGCATTCACAGCCATGGCTATATCGATTCTATCATTTATCAAAAAAGGCGTATTGTATTTTTCACACAAAGCTTTAACTTTTAAAGCAAGATTATAAAATTCTAAAGTGCTAAGATTTTTTTCCCTAAGCTGTAAAATATCAATCTTAGCTTTCAAAGAAGCTTCTAAAATATTTAAAAACTCACTTTCACTTTTTCCACCCTTGCTTGCAACAAGATAAATTTTAAATGATTTCATATTTAGCTCTTTTTTTAATTTCTTCATCATCTAAATTACTTAAAGCATCGATTAAATTCACTCTAAAACTACCACTTCCACTAGAAAGTTCTTGAGCGATTTCACTAGCTATACCAAAACTAAGCAAAGCATATAAACTAGCTTGAAATTTATCTTCTAGCACTCCTGCAAAAACTCCACACAAAGAAGCACACATGCAACCTGCTCCAGTTATCTTAGTAGCCATAATAGAGCCATTATAAATTTTAGCAATACGATCTTGATTTATAATATAATCAATTTTTCCAGTTATGGCTAAAGCACGCTTGGTTTTATAAGAGTATTCTCTAGCTTTTTCTAAAAACTCATCATTGATCACAAAAGTACTATCAACCCCTCTTGCTTTACCATCTAAACCTATAACACTAGCCATTTCAGATGCATTTGCTTTAACAATACTAATACCTTTTAGATTAAGCAATTCAAAATTAATCCCATCTCTTGCCTTGCTAACACCCAAAGCAACAGGATCAAAAACTATAGGTTTATTTAATAAAGCATACTCCTTGATCGCTTTTAACATAGAATTAGCTACAAGCTGACTAATCGTGCCTGTATTTAATACTAAAGCTGAGCCTATTTTAGCAAAATCAACTTGTTCTTCATAAAAATCAGCCATAGCAGCACTTGCTCCCATTGCTATAGTTACATTTGCACAATCATTAGCTGTAACATAGTTGGTAATATGATGGATCAAAGGATTTTTTTCTCTTACCGCTTTGATAATCATTTTTACTCCTTGTCATATTGAAAAAAGTGATTAGTTGGACCATAACCTTTTCCAAGTGCTAAAGAATTTAATATAGCTCCGTATACATAATCTTTAGCAAGCTTTATAGCTTCATGTTTTTCTTTACCTAAAGCAAGATTGCTAGCTATAGCCGAACTTAATGTACAACCTGTGCCATGTGTGTTTTTTGTGCTGATTTTTTCTGCTTTAAAAATACTAAATTCCTTTCCATCGTAAAAAACATCATTAGTGTTATCTTTACTATGTCCACCTTTAATTAAGACGCTTTTTGCGCCTTCTTTGTGAAGTTTTATAGCAGCTTTTTTCATGTCCTCTTCATTAAATATTTTAAAATCACACAAAAACTCAGCCTCAGGTATATTTGGAGTAAGCACATCAGCCAAAGATAAAATTTCATCTTTAAAAAATTGACAATTTTCTAAAGGCATTAAAGCATAACCATTTTTTGCGAACATCACAGGATCTATCACTACATTTTTAGCCTTAAAGCGTAATAAATTTTCTTTTACACAAGTTATAATTTCTTTTGAGCCTAGCATTCCAATTTTCACAGCAACTGGCTCTATATCTTCATAAACTGCTAGCATTTGCTCATCTATTATCTTAGTTGGTATATCAAAGCAAGAAATCACTCTTGCAGTATTTTCAGCTACTACACTTAAAATCACACTCATACCAAATAAATTATGCGCGCTAAAAGTTTTTAAATCAGCTTGTATGCCAGCTCCACCACTACAATCACTCCCAGCTATAGTTAAGATAGGAATTTTAGTTTTTGTTTTTGCTTGTATCATTTTTATCCTTTTTTATAAAAAAGGAAAGTTTTTGCAAGAATTCAAAGTTTGCATTACCAAACTCCTCAAGGGTCGAAGTCTAACTTCCTCTCAGCAAAAGCTCCCCGCTAATGAAAAAATTATATCTTAGTTTTAATTAATCTTTAAAAATATTTCAAAATACTGCTATAATTTTGAAAAAACTACACAATTTTAGAGGAAAAAATGACTAAGATTATTTTTGTTTGCCTGGGAAATATCTGTCGTTCTCCTATGGCCGAATTTATTATGAAAGATCTTATATCAAAAGAAAATTTAAATAATGAATTTGTTATTTCTAGCGCAGGTACTTCAGGTTACCACGATGGAGAAGACATGCATTATAAAACCAAAGCCATGTTAAATAGCAAAAATATCATCTCCAAACCATTTTGCAGTCAAAAACTAAGCTTAAAAATGTGCGAAGATAATGATTTAATTATAGTAATGGATAACTCCAATTACAATGATGTAGTTAAAAATTTTCCAAGTGTAAAACATAAAATTCGCAAAATTACCTCTTTTGCATTAGAATTAGGGTATGATGAAGTTCCTGATCCTTGGTATAGTAGGAATTTTGATGAAACTTATCAAATATTGTTTAACGCTTGTTGTAATCTATTATCCACTGTTAAAAAATAATTCATCATATGTTTTTTATTTTTATTTTATTTTTTTTTTTTTTGATATAATAGGAGTATTGCAAATTTATCTTTAAAATAAATTAAATCAAAAAAAAGGAGTTTTTGTTGAAAAGTATCAAATTAAAATTATCGCTTATTGCGAATATTATGGCTGTAGTTTGTCTTATAATTTTAGGTGTTATTAGTTTTATTTTCACCAAAAAAGCTTTAAATTATGAAGTTATAAAAGCTGAGACAAACTATGTTAGAGCTGCAGAAAAATCCATGAGAGATTTTAAAAATATTAACATCAATTCTTTAGAAAGATTATCACAAGCTATTACAAGATTTTCTTACGAAGAACTCGATACACAAGAAAAACTAATGCGTAACACAGGAAAACTTTTAAAATCTTTTAGAGATGCAGGTAATTATTTGGCTGTTTATATTGCTCAACCAAATGGTGAGTTAGTAGTAAGTGATCCAGACAGTGATAGCAAAGGACTAGAATATGGAACTTATGGCAAAGCAGACAACTACGATGCAACAACAAGAGAATTTTATATAGAAGCTAAAAAGAAAAACGGTTTATATATTACTGCAGCTTACATTGATGCAACGACAGGTTTACCTTGTTTTACCTATGCTATGCCTTTAGTTAAAGATGGCAAATTTATAGGTATATTAGCCATTGATGTTTTAGTAAAAGATCTACAAACTGAATTTAGTGAATTACCAGGAAGAACTTTTGTGTTTGACCATGAATATAATGTTTTTGCAGCAACAGATAAGACACTAATTAGCAAAGAAAAGAATCCAGATATTGTTACTGTAGCAAAAAGTTATGAACAAGCTGGAGATTACAACATCTTTAATTATACCACTCAAAAAGGTAAAGATAGATTTGGTATTTGTGTAAAAATTGATGGCTATACAACATGTGCAGGTGAAGATATAGAAGTAATAGAAGCTCCGGCTTTAAAAATAGCTTATATTCAAACCTCTATTGTTATTTTCACAAGCATAGCTAGTATTATCTTGCTTTATTTTATTATTTCTTATTATTTATCACCTTTACAAGCTATTCAA
>NZ_JANQDC010000024.1:0-18047 GCF_024723695.1 Campylobacter sp. S4:11
AATTTATAAATACCCTAAAAATAGTAGTTTAAAAGAAAAAAATATTATAAAATTTTAACATATTTTTTTACTAAAGATATGCTTAGTAAACTGGTAATAAACACAAAAAAAATATAAAAATAAAAATATTTCTCATACATAAAATTAACGATAAAGGGTGTTAAAAAGCCTAAAATCGCATAAGAAATATTATAAGCAAAAGAAAGACCGCTTGATTTTAATTCTGTAGTAAAAATTTGGGTCATAAAAATAGGAGCAAAAGCTATAATACCTTGTGCAAAACAAGCAAGCAAATAAAACATTAAAAACCACTCATTATAAAAGCTAAAACTTATGCCAAAAATTCCAAAAAACAAAGTAAAAATCAAACAAATTCTAAAATGTCCTAAAAAATCTGCTAAATATCCTTGCACTAAACTTCCTAGTATGATCATCACTATGGCCAAATTTTGATATGTTAAAGCAGTAGTTTTACTTACTCCTAACAAGCTTTCAAAATATTGTGGCAATATCATTAAAGTAGCTACTCCGCTTGTTAAAACCACAGTAAGTAAAGCACATATTAGCATACTTTTTTTATGTGTTTTTAAAGCTTGTAAAAGTGGGAAATTTAAGATTTTTTCTTTTTCTTTTATATCTTTAAAAGCTGGTGTTTCATTAAGCTTTGTACGTAAAAATAAAGCTAAAATACCAAAAAATCCTCCTATAAAAAAAGGAATTCTCCAAGCAAAGCTTTCTACTTCTTCTTTATCAAAACTCATATATATACTTAAAGTCGCTAAATTTCCAAGTAATAAGCCTAAAGTCAAAGTCGCTGAAATAAAACCAAGTGCTAAGCCAAGTCTTTTTTTACTCACAAATTCACTCACAAAAATCCAAGCACTACTAACTTCAGCTCCTATTGCTAGTCCTTGAGCTATCCGTATAGTAAAAAGCATAAAAGTAGCAAAAAGTCCTATACTTTCATAAGTAGGTAAAAAGGCTAAAATAAAACTCGGTACGACCATTAAAAGCATGCTAATATAAAAAACATTCTTACGTCCTTTGATATCTGCAAAATGCGCTAAAACAACAGCTCCAAAAGGTCTAGCTAAATACCCTGCCCCAAAGGCTACATAGGTATAGATTAATGGCCAAAAATCATCATTTTGAGGAAAGAAAATTTTTGCAAAAACACTTGCAAAGAAGATAAATAAAACAAAATCATAAAATTCCAAAATACCACCTAAAGAAGCATAGATGGTATTTTTTAAAGCTTTTTGCATTATTAAATTTTGCCACCTTCGATTACTACATCATCGGCTTTTATATCATCGCTAAAAAATGGTTTTAAGGTTTCATCATAAGCTTTATGAAAAAATTGTTCATTTTGTAATTTCAAAATCAAATCATTGATAAAATTTAACATAGCTTTATCACCTTTTTTCACAGCAGGAGCTATAACATCATGATTTCCGAGTTCTTTAATTACTACTTCAAAATTTGGATTTTCTTTAGCCCAAGCAAAAAGCAATGCATTATCATGGCTTAACGCATCACCTCTTTTGCCGATTAAAGCTGCAAAAGTTTCTGTGTTTTGATCAAATTTAATAGTTTTAATTTCTGGCATATTTTTTGTAAAATATGCATCAGCTGTTGTGCCTTTATTTAAAATTAAAGTTTTGCTTTTTAAATCATCTATGGTTTTAATATCTGATCCTTTAGGAGCCACTACTCCAAGAGCAACTTTCATATAAGGTAATGCAAAATCAACCACAGCTTCTCTTTCTGGAGTTTTAGTAAAATTAGCTAATATCAAATCAACTTTGTTTGACTCTAAAAACTCTACTCTATTTGCTGCTTCAACAAGCACAAATTGTACTTTAGACTCATCCCCTAAAAGCTCTTTTGCAATACGTTTAGCAAAATACACATCATAACCTTGATTTTTCCCTTGCGCATCTAAATAACCAAATGGAGGTTTATCACCAAATACACCTATGCGGATTATACCTTGTTGTTTAACCTTCTCTATGGAATTTTCATTAGAACTTGAATTGGAACATGCACTAAAAAAAAGTGCAATTAAAAAAGACAAAAGAAAAAAATTTTTCATATTTTACCTTTAAAATAAAAATTTATTCTTTACCTTATAATATTTTTTTAAATATTTATATAATTTTTTATTTATTTTAATGAAAATCAAATAAATTGAGAAATTTTTTCGCACGAGAAGTTTTTGGATTTTCAAAGAATTCATCAGGCTTTGAAATTTCTACTATTTTTCCATCATCCATAAAAACTATTTTATCAGCAACTGCTCTTGCAAAACCCATTTCATGCGTAACTATAAGCATAGTCATACCATCTTTTGCTAAATTTAAAATCACATCTAAAACCTCACGCACGATTTCAGGATCAAGTGCTGCTGTAACTTCATCAAAAAGCATAATTTCAGGATTCATACAAAGGCTTCTAACTATAGCTATACGCTGTTTTTGCCCGCCACTTAACTCTTTAGGATAAGCTTTTAATTTATGCAAAAGTCCTACTCTATCAAGCCAGTATTTTGCTTCTTCTAAAACCTCTTCTTTTTTTCTTTTTTGCACCTTCAAAGGTCCTAAAAGTATATTTTGCTCCACATTTAAATGATCAAAAAGCTCATAAGATTGAAACACCATACCTATTTTTTGGCGAATTTGAGTCCATTTTTTATAATTTTTATCAATTTTCTCATCATCTACAAAAATAGCTCCATCAGCCATTTCTTCCAAGCCATTAATACATCTTAAAAGTGTAGATTTCCCACAACCACTTGGACCTAGTATAACCACTACTTCTTTTTGATTTACTTCTAAATTTATATCTTTTAAAACATGATGATCATCATAATATTTTTGTAAATTTTGTATTTTTAAAATACTCATATTAACTCCATTTTTTCTCTAAAAACTTTGAATATACCGACAAAGGATAACAAAGTATAAAATAAATCAATAAAATCAAACCATAAATCACAAAAGCCGCGTAAGAATTTTGAAATAAATTAAGTTCAATCACTTGTTGGCCTACTTTAATAAGCTCTATACCACCGATTAGATAAATCACTGAAGTACTTTTGATAATTCTTGTAAAAAGATTAATACTCATTGGTAATAATCTTCTTAAAGATAAAGGTATGATGATAAAAAGATAAACTTCAAATTTATTAAAGCCTAGTGAAAGTCCCGACTCATACTGGTGTTTTGGTATGCTTGCTAAAGACGATCTAACCAAATCCATCATCTCAAACACACCCCAAATACTAAAAACAATAATACTTGAACCCAAAGCACTTAAATGCCACCCAAACCATTTAGCTAAGCCAAAATGCACTATAAAAAGCCAAACAATCAAAGGCATAATACGCACAAATTCAAGCATAAAACGACAAAAAGCATAAAGGAATTTGTTTTTAGAATGCATTAAAATTCCAAAAAATACCCCTCCTATAAGTGAAATCAAAACACTAATTAATGAAAGTTCTAAAGTAACATTTAAACCTTGTGCTAGTCTAAAAAAGGTATCTTGATTTAAAATTTCAAACATAATTTAACCTTTTTTCTATACGGTTTAACACTAAAGATAAAGGTAAAATCAAAATCAAATAACAAAGCACCAAAGCAAATAACGCTTCATTGCTTTTATAATAAAGTCCTATAAGATCTTTAGCCACATATACTAAATCTGCTAAAGCAATAATACTTACTACAGAAGTTTCTTTGAGTAAAAAAATGATATTTGCGCTAATACTTGGCATAGCTATACCCAAAGCTTGAGGCATGATAACATAACGGAAATTTTGCCATTTGCTTAGACCCAAAGAAAGTCCTGATTCGTATTGTTGTTTTTTCACTGCTTCCATACCCGCTCTTAAGCTCTCAGCCATATAAGAACCACCTAAAAAACTAAGTCCTACCACAGCACAAGCAAAAGAACTAAGTTGAATTCCAAATTCAGGTAAAGCATAATATAAAAAGAAAAGTTGGATTAGCAAAGGTGTGTTTCTTGAAAATTCTATATAAATTTTACAAATTGTGTTTAAAAAGGAAAATTTAAAATAACTTACTCCCGCACAAAATAAACCTACTAAAAATGAAAAAAACACTCCATAAATAGCAAGTTTTAAAGTAAGCCAAGAAGCTTGTATAAACATAGGGCTAAACTTGATTAAAAAATCAAAATCCATAAAACCTTCCATACTTTAAATACAATATTGTAACAAATAAGACTTAAAAAGACTTAATTAAATTTTGCATTTTTTCTTTATTTAAAATTGCTATTTTACCTTTATTTGTGCAAATAAGCTCATTTTGTTTTAATTCTTTTAAAAAACGCGATAAAGATTCTGGGGGTAAATTTAAAATCACAGCGATTTCTTTTTGCTTTAAATTTTGTAGTTTTTCTTCATTTTCTAGCAAAAAGCTGACTAGTCTTGACTTTAAATCCAAAGATTTTTGTCTAATGAAATTTTCTAAAATTCGAATTTTACCGATTAAAGAAGTCAAAAGCAAAAAGCTAAATTCCCCATTTTCCAAGCATAATTTTTTAAATTCATTAAAATCAAAAACACAAATTTCACAATCTTGCTCACAAATTGCATTAGCTGGGTAATTAATACCCTCAAATACAGGCATTTCAGCTATAAAATTTACTGGAGTTAAAGTATGCAGTGTTAGTTCAAAACCTTTTGCATTCACCTTATATATACGCACTTTTCCACTTAGTAAAATGTAAATTTTATTTGCTTTTTCACCTTGAAAAAATAAAATATTCCCTTTATTAAAATGTTTTTTCTTGCCTTTAGAAATTAAAATTTCAAAGTGTTTATCCATTTTCTTTTTCCATATTTTTAATACTTTCTTTTGCTTTTAAAACTAGCTCTTCATCATCTGCAAAATCAAAAAATTTAAAATGATTTCCGTGTTGCACTTTACCATCTAGTAAGTCCCCACTTAACCTGTTTTTTAAATCAAGCTCAGCTATTTTAAACCCATCTAAAGTTTTAGCAAATTCAAGCAAACGACTTGGAATTTCTTTTTGCTTAGTATATAAATAACAAAAACTCTCAAGCCCTACTCTACCTACCCTACCGCGAAGCTGATGCAAGGTAGCAAGCCCAAGTCTTTCAGCTCCAACAACTACAATCACGCTTAGTCTTGGTAAAGAAATCCCCACTTCAACCACGGTCGTAGAAAGCAAAATCGTGCCTTTTTCTCTAAATTCTTGCAAAATTTGATCTTTATTTTTATCTTTTCCATGGGTTACATAGACATTTTTGTATTTGTTTATCCAATATCCTTGTGCTTGTTCTAATGATAAATAGTCTATATTTTCACTTTCATTTACCAAAGGATAAATGATGATTATTTGATGATTTTTAGCAAGTTCATCATCGATTTTTTTAAGCAAATATTTAAAATCCTTATCTTGTATACAAAAAGTTTTAATGTCTTTTTTAAAAGGCATTTGTTTGATAAAACTAAAATTTACAAGCTCACTTTGTATCATAGAAAGTGTTCTTGGTATAGGTGTAGCGGAAAATTGCACAATATGTGGAGTATATTGAGAGTTTTTGCTAAGCTCACTTATTTTTTGTCTTTGATTAGAACCAAAGCGGTGTTGCTCATCTATCATCACTAAAACTGCTTCAAATTCTTCTTGATGAATAAGTGCATGTGTACCTATGATAAAATGGGCTTGTTCTTTTAATTTTGCTAAATCTTTATCCTTTTTACCACCTTTTAAAAGCAATACATTAATAAAATCAGGTAAAAGTCTTTTTGCTTCATGATAAATTTGCTCTGCTAATATACTAGTTGGAGCCATTAAAATAGCTTTTTTAGGATATACAAGCAAACTTGCAGCAAGTATAACCAAAGTCTTGCCACAACCCACATCGCCCATCACCACACGCCTTTTAGCGACTTTATTTTGCAAATCTTTTTTAATATCTTCTATTGCTAAAAGCTGATCTTTTGTTGGGCTAAATTCTAAACCTTTAAGCCAAGAGCTTATATCGAAAAGTTCTATTTTATAAGCATTTTGTGATATTTTTTTGCCCTTTAAACGCCTTAGATGATTAAAAATTTCTATATATTTTAAATCTTTAACTATGGAGTTAAAATTTTCATAAAGAATCAAATCATCATAATTGTGTAAATTCAAAAGAAGATTAATGTATTTTTGTTCTAAATTTAATGCTTTTAAGTTAGCTTCATTGACATATTTTACGATAAGTTTTTTTATACTTTCATCTTTAATAGAGCTAATTTGGTATTTAGGGACTATTTGACCTATGTTTTTTACTATTTTTGGGTTTACAAACTGCCAAATTCCATTAAAAAAATTCATCTTTGCATGGATACAAATTAAAGCATTATGCTTAAAAATTTTAAAATGCCATTTATTAGGATGAAAAATCACTATATTTGCTTTTATACCCCATTCTAAACATTCACAAAGCATAAAAAGCTGAGAGTGATGATTTTGCGTGCTAATAATTTTTACATTTTGGGTGCAAAATGTATCTTTTGGAAACTTTGAAATTCTAAAATCATCAAATTTTTTAGGTAAAATCAAAGCCAAATCGATACAATTTTTAACCCCTAAAGCATGAAGTAGTTTTAAATCCTTTTCTTCAACTTTCATTTTCTATACTTGCAAAACTCACTTTGGTAATTTCACTATGTACTTTGATAAAGTCATTTAGCTCATCTAAGGTAGTGTTTTTGATCTTTTGCATTTCTTCTTTTAAATTTCCAAGTTTTAAACTATGCAAATACTCATTTAGCATTATATCTAGTCTTTTAGCCAAGCTTTCATACCTTAAGGGCATAGAACCTACTAAAAATTGCTTAGCTAGTTGAAATTCTTTTTCATTTACTCCATTTTGGACAAAATTTTCAAAAACTTCCTTAACTAAAGCTTTAGCCTCATTAGAGCTTTCATTTTTAGTTTGCAAATACCCAAAAACTCTACTATAATTTAAATTTACATCAAGCATAGCATATGCTGAATACGCCAAACCTCTTTTCACACGCACTTCTTCCATTAAACGCGAACCAAAACCACCTTGACCCAAGATAAACAAAGCAAGTTTAGCTAAATACATTTTCTCATCATCAATTTGCACATTAAATGGAGAGCAAAAGTATATATAAGCTTGTTCGGTACTTTTTTGCTCACTTACTTCTATACTCTCATCAATGAGTTTGTAACTTTTGTTTTGATTTGGAGTGTTTCTTTTTAAAATTTGGCAAATTTTTTCTGTTTTAACCTTCACTTCATCTTCTTTAATATCTCCACCAAAAACAAATAAAGCATTATCAAGCACTAAATTTTCATTCATAAAATCTTGTAATTCTTTTAAATTAATCTTTTCTATACTTTCTTTAGTTCCATCAAGGCCACTAGTAAAAATTTCATCTTTAAAAACATTCTTATTTAAAAGTCTTTTTGCTTGATAATCATAATCAGTATTTAAACTCGCAAGTTCACCTAAGGCTAAAGTTTTTAATCTTTGTAAGATTTTTTCTTCAAAACGCACATTTAAAAACAATTCTTGTAATTTTTCCAAAGCAAAATCAAAATGTTCTTTCAAGCACTTAATACTGATTTGAAAATGCTCAAAACTAGCCTTAGCATAAAGCTCTATAGCACGGTATTCTAAGCTTTTAAAAAACCCATCATTGCTTCCTTCATTTAAAATCCTAGCAAGCATACTTGCACAACCTCTATTATGTTTTTCTGCTATTTTTCCACTATTTTTAAAAATGAGTTTGAAAAATACTACAGGAAGCTCATTTTCATACTCATATATTATGTCTATTTTAGTATCATTGAAGTTTAAATTTAACATTAAAACCTTTCTAAAATATTATAAGCTGTGTCGCGTTTAGCAGGTAATTCCCCTATATCTTTGATAAGTTCTATCATTTGCTCTTGGTTCATTCTATATTTTGCACCCGCTGCGGCTACGACATTTTCTTCCATCATAGTTGAACCTAAGTCATTTGCACCAAATTTTAAAGCAAGTTGACCTATTAAAGAACCTTGCGTTACCCATGAGCTTTGCAAATTTTTAAAATTATCCAAATACAATCTTGCTAAAGCTAGTAATCTTAAATACCTATTAGAACTTTGTTTGATGATTTCAGGATGTTTTTTAATCAAAGGGGTGTTTTCGCTTTGAAATGACCATAAAATAAAAGCTCTAAAGCCATTTGTTTTATCTTGTAAATTTCTTAAATGATCAAAATGTTCGATAATTTCCTCATCATTCTCAACCGTACCAAACATCATTGTAGCAGTACTTTTCATACCTATATTATGCGCACTCTCATGCACCCTAAGCCAAGTAGCTGTGTCGCATTTATGTGGTGCGATGATATCTCTTACCCTATCGCTTAATACTTCAGCACCCGCTCCAGGTATAGAAAAAAGTCCTTTAGCTTGTAATCTTTCTAAAACCTCTTCTATAGAAATTTTAGAAACTCTTGCTATATAAGCTATCTCTACTGCTGAAAAACCATGCACAGTGATAGTTGGATAATTAGTTTTTATATAAGAAAGTAAATCTTCATACCATTCTATTTTAAGTTTTGGGTGTACTCCACCTTGAAATAAAATTTGCGTTCCACCTATAGCTTGTAATTCTTCTATTTTTTGTCCTATTTCTTCATATTTTAAAATATAAGAATCATCATCTTTTTCTTTTCTACAAAAAGCACAAAAATCACAATCAATACAACAAATATTCGTATAATTTATATTTCTATCTACCACAAAAGTAGTTATTTTTTCAGGATGAAGCTCTAATTTTCTCTCATATGCCATTGCACCTAGTTCGTATAAAGGTGCATTTTGGAGCAAATTTAACGCTTCTTTTTTGCTTAATCTACTCATTCTTAAACCTTTTTATAAAAAAGGATTATTATAACATTTAAATGTAAAATAATCTTAAAAACGCTATAATCAAGCCCTTTAATTTCATATATTCATAGGATACTCATGACTTATAGGTCTTTACTTAAAAATAATAAAACTTTTCGCCTTTTAGCAACAGTACAATTTATAAGTTATTTTGGTGCGTGGTTTTCTCAAGTAGGTGTTTTTACCCTTTTAACTAAAGAGCTCAGTGCACCTGCTAATATCATAGGTTTTTCAGCTATTTTTGTTTTTTTACCTTCTATTATACTTGCACCTATAAATGGGGTTATAGTAGATAGATTTAAACCTAAGAATTTATTGCTAACAATGATTAGCATTGAGATGATTTCTATTTTTATGCTAATTTTTGTAAATTCTTTAGCTATGCTTTGGTTTTTATACTTTTTAACCTTTGTGCGTATGGCGGTTGCAAGTATGTATTTTCAAACAGAAATGTCGGTTTTGCCTAAAATTTTAACCCCGCAAGAATTAAAACTAGGTAATGAACTTCATAGTATTATATGGGCTGTATCATATGCTTTAGGTATGGGTGCAGCAGGACTTTTTATAGATCTTTTTGGAGTAAAACCAGCTTTTATAGCTGATACTTTAATGCTATTTTGTGCCATGCTCATACTTAAAACTTTGATCTTGCCTAATGAAAAAAATACCACACAAAATAATCTTTTTATACTAATCAAAGAAGGTTTAGCTTATGTATTTAGCAATAAAAAAATCATTCATTTGATTTTACTTCATGGAGTTGTGGGGATAACTGCTTATGATGTTTTAATTACACTTTTAGCTGAATATGAATACGCAAAAGTTATTTCTATACCTCTAGCCATAGGGCTTTCTAATGCCATAAGAGCCATATCTTTACTCATAGGTCCTTATGTGCTTAGTCCTTATATTAATAAAAATACTTTAGTGTATTTATATCTAGCACAAGGTATAGGCATCATGCTTTGGGCTTGCTTGCAATTTAACTTTTATCTTGCCTTTATAGGCTTAGTAATGGCAGGTTTTTGTACTTCATCTTTATGGAGTTATACTTATACACTTTTACAAAATGATTGCGATAAAAGATACTATGGTAGAGTGATTGCCTATAATGATATGGTATATTTAACTTTTAGTGCAATTATTGCTTTTTCAACAGGGTATTTATTTGAATTTTATGGAGTAAAATTAAGCCATTTTACTTTTGGCTTAGGAGTATGTTTTATCTTTGCGGCGATTTATTGGTGGTGGTTTAATAAAAAATATAATTAATCCACCTTAGAATAATAAACCCCACCCGCTGAAAAATTCTTATCAAAATAAGCTGTCTCAGGTACAAGATCTGACTTACCAGGGTAAATTCTACCCTCTCTATTTAAGATTTTGTAAAAACGCTCCATAAGTCTTATTTTAAAATCTTGATCAAAATATATCATCATATTTCTTGAAAAAATCACATCAAATTTTCCAAGCTTAAACAAAGAATCATCAAAAACATTGCAAAGCTCAAAACGACATCTGCAAGCTAAAGTTTCTTTTTTTAGATGATACATTCTATCTTTTATATCAAAATAACGCGTCTTTTGCATAGTATTTAATCTAGCTACTGAACGTTCTGAATATATCATTTCATTACATTTATCTATCATTTTTTTATTAATATCTATACCAACTATATTCATACCTTTGATAAAATTCTCACTTGCTAAAATAGCTAAAGAATACACTTCCTCACCACTTGAGCATGGAGCACAAAGTACATTTACAGGTCGATCAAGAGATTTGATATAAAAAATAACATCTTTTAATTGCTCTAATTCTCTAAAAAAATAAGTCTCACAAACTGTGATAAAATCCATAGTTTCTTGTTTTAAATTTCTTTGAAACTGCACTTTTTCATTTAATTCACTAAGACTATTTAAACCTAATTCTTGTAAAAATTTAGGAAGCTTTATAAGCAAAATATCTTTTTTTGTATTTAGATTATTACCACTTATTTGCTCTACTATTTTTACAAAATCATGCATTTCGTTTTCTGTAATTTTTATCATCTTTTTTTCCTACGATTTAATAAAATTTGTTATTTCTTTTTTAAGCTCTATTAAGCTCATAGGTTTTAAATTAGGATTAACATCTCTGGCTTTTTTTGGCATTCCATATACTATAGAATCTGCTTCGTTTTCGCATAAACATCTTACACCAACCTTATAAAGTTCAAATAAAGACTTAGCACCATCATCACCCATTCCTGTCATAATCAAAGCTAAAATTTTATGATATTTACAAAGCTCTACAGCAGAATAAAACAACACATCAACCCCTGGATTAAAACTGCTTGTTTCTTCTGTTATATTTAAAGTCAAGGCATTATTTCCATTTAAAACCATATTTCTTTGACAAATGTAAATTTTATTTTTCAAAACTTCCTTATCACTTGGTATAATCACCTCGCTTAATGCTTCTTTGTTAAACTGATTTACAAAAGAAGGAATAAATGCAGGATTCATATGCTGAGCAATTACTACTGCACAATCTTTCAATTCCACATCGTTTAGTAAAAATTTTAGTTGCCCTGGACCACCTGTTGAAGAACCAATTAATATAAGCTTCATTTTTTACCTTAAATAATTATTGTTATTATATCAAATAAATATTTGAAACATAAAAAATAATTGTATATAAGAAAGAAAAATTTTAATTAAATATGATAAAATTAATACTTTAAATTTCAAAAATGACAAAGTGAATGTTAAATGTTAAGAGAAAAAATTTATATTGCAAGTGATCATGCTGGTTTTATTTTAAAACAAGAAATTGTTAAATTTTTACAAGATAAAAATATAAGCTTTGAAGACTTAGGCCCTTTTAGTGAGGATCGCTGTGATTATCCTGATTATGCGCATTTATTAAGCTCTAAAATAAACGAAAAAAGTTTTGGAATTTTAGTATGTGGATCAGGTATTGGTATGAGCATAGCAGCAAATCGTCATAAAAATATACGCTGTGCTTTGTGTAATGAATCTTTAAGTGCTAAGCTTTCAAGAGAACATAATGACGCAAATGTTTTAGCCTTAGGAGCTAGATTAATAGGAGCTGATATGGCTTTTGAAATTATCTCAAATTTTATCAACACTTCTTTTAGTGGTGGAAGACATTGCACAAGAATTAGTAAAATAGAGGAAAGATTATGATCTTAAGTTGGCTTGTATTAACTGTATTAATTTGTGTTAGTATTTATATGACTATTATGCTACTTTATTATAAAACCCTACTCCATAAAGAAAAAGTAGCGAAAGAATTTATAAAAAATAACCTTGATGATACTGAAATTGTTATTAGAAAATTACAAGTGCAACTTCAAAGAAGTTTAGGAAATATAGATATTTTAACTGAAGAATTAAACAAAAGTAAAGCAGACTTAACTTCTCTTAGAACAAGAAATTCACAATATCGTATTGAAAATGAAAAACTTAGACAAAGAATTAAAGAATTAGAAGCAAAAATAGAGGCATTATTATGATGAAAGAACAAGATAAAAAATATTTATTAGATAGCATTAGAGCTATTAAGGATTTTCCAAAAGAAGGGATTATTTTTAGAGATATTACAACTTTATTAAATAATAAAGAAGCATTTGCATTTTTAATGGATCATTTAGTTGAAAAATATCAAAACACAAAGCTTGATTATATTGTTGGTATAGAAAGTAGAGGTTTTATTTTTGGAGCTGCCTTAAGCGCTAGATTAAGACTTCCTTTTGTGCCTATTAGAAAACCTGGAAAGCTACCTTCAAAATGCTTACAAGAATCTTATAGCTTAGAATATGGCAGTGATACTATAGAAATTCATATTGATGCTTTTAACAATCAAGAAGCAAATGTTTTACTTATAGACGATCTTTTAGCTACAGGTGGCACAGCTATCGCTGCTGTTAAACTCATAGAAAAACTCAATGCAAAATGTATAGAAGCTTGTTTTTTACTAGAGTTAAAAGATCTATATGGAGCTAAAGAATTAGCTAAATTAACTTCTGTTTATAGTGTCTTAGAGGTATAAAATGGAAGAATTTTTAAAGCAACTTTTATATGATTATAAAAACTGGGCTTACATCATCGTGTTTTTATGGTGTATACTTGAGGGAGAACTTGCGCTTATTTTAGCAGGTATTTTTGCACATGAAGGCCATGTAAATTTAGGACTTATTATTTTCATAGCGGGCTTAGGTGGCTTTGTAGGTGATCAAATATACTTTTATATAGGAAGATATAATAAAAAATACATTCAGAAAAAACTTCGCACCCAAAGACGTAAATTTGCCATAGCACATTTACTTTTACAGCGTTTTGGTTGGCCAATTATTTTCATACAAAGATATATGTATGGCTTTAGAACTATTATACCTATGAGTATAGGATTAACGCGTTATAGTGCTAAAAAATTTGCTTTTATTAATCTCATTAGTGCTTGGGCTTGGGCTGCTATAACCATCTTACTTGCATGGTTTTTTGGAAAAGAAATTTGGCTTGCAGTAGAATGGGCTGGTGATCATTGGTATTTTGCAGTGCCAATTATTGCTGGCTTTTTACTTGCTTTGTTTTTAGGTATGAAACAAATAGAAAAATCTATACTTAGAAAAAGGACACATAAATGAATTTTAATTTCATAGAAGAAAATATCAGCTCTATAAATGCTGATTTTGAAATCATTTTAATACAAGATAAAAAGATAGAAAAATACACTCAAAGTCAAGAACTTTTTAAACTCTCAAACTATAAAGGTGAAGGAATTTGTATAGATATGCAAAATAAAATTCTTTACAATGAGCTTAAAAGTTTGGAATATGAAGATATAAGACTTGCTTTTGCAAACGCTTACAAGGCTTTAAAAAAACTTGAAATTCAAAGCGTTAAAACAAAAAGCATTGTAGGAAAATGTGTAGTAAATAGTTTTAATGCCATGATTCAAGGATTTACTTTTGGCGCTTATGAATTTAACAAATATAAAAAAGAAAAAACACCGAGCAAGTTAGAGAATATTTTCATCTCAAAAGATGAAATCAATGACAAAACATACAACCTAGAAGAAGCTTGTATAGGTATAAACTATGGTCAGGTTTTTTCCAATGCTTGTGATTTTGCAAAAAATATTGTTAATGAAATTCCTCAAATTTACACTCCAGCTAAAATGGCTGAAGATGCACTCAATCTAAGCCAGAATGACCGTAAAATTTCATGTAAAATTTATGAAAGTGATTTCTTAGAGCAAGAAAAAATGCAAGCATTTTTAGCAGTAAATCGCGCTTCAATCCATCCTCCAAAGCTCATTCATCTTTCTTATAAACCACAAAATCCAAAAATGAAAGTAGTTTTTGTAGGTAAAGGGCTAACTTATGATAGTGGTGGACTTAGTCTAAAACCTGCTGATTATATGCTTACAATGAAATCAGACAAAAGCGGTGGTGCAGCTGCAATGGCTATCATCAAAGGTGCAAGTGAGTTAAACCTTGATATAGAAGTACATTCTATCATCGGCGCAACTGAAAATATGATAGGTGGAAATGCCTATAAACCTGATGATGTACTTCTTTCAAGAGAAGGTGTGAGTATAGAGGTTAGAAATACCGACGCTGAGGGAAGGTTAGTTTTAGCTGATTGTCTTTCACTTGCTCAAGATCTAAAGCCTGATTTATTAATAGATCTTGCTACTTTAACTGGGGCTTGCGTGGTAGGACTTGGAGAATATACAAGTGCTATTATGGGAAATAATGAAGATTTACAAAATGATTTTTTCAAAGTAAGTAAAAAAAGCGGGGATTTAGCTACTATTTTACATTTTAACCCTCACTTAAAAGAACTTATAAAATCAAATATAGCAGATGTTAGCAACACCTCTTCAAGTCGCTATGGTGGGGCTATTACTGCAGGGTTATTTTTAAATTCTTTCATTAGAGAAGAATACAAAGACAAATGGTTACATTTAGACATCGCAGGGCCAGCTTACTTGGAAAAAGCTTGGGGTTATCACAGCTTTGGTGCAAGTGGAGCAGGTGTTAGAATGTGCCTTTCATATTTACTTTATCTCTCAAGGAAACAAAAATGAGTTTATCAGTTGGTATAGTAGGACTTCCAAATGTTGGAAAATCTACCACTTTTAACGCACTAACAAGAGCACAAAATGCTGAAAGTGCAAATTATCCATTTTGCACCATAGAACCAAATAAAGCAGTGGTGCCAGTGCCTGATCATCGCTTAAAAGAACTAGCAAAGATTGTCAATCCACAAAAAATCATACGCTCAAATATTGAATTTGTTGATATAGCAGGTTTAGTAGCAGGAGCTAGCAAAGGCGAGGGTTTGGGTAATAAATTTTTATCTAATATACGCGAAACAGAGATGATTTTACACATCGTTCGTTGCTTTGATGATGAAAATATCACCCATGTTGCAGGTAGTGTCGATCCTGTGCGTGATGTGCAAATCATAGAAACAGAGCTTATACTAGCAGACATAGAACAACTTAGTAAAAAAATAGAAAAACTCACTAAAGGTGCAAAAGCTAACGAAAAAGGTGCAAAAGAAAGCTTAGCTTTAGCTAATGAGCTTTTAGAGCATTTAAATCAAAATAATAGTGCAAGCTCATTCCCAAATAAAAACGAAGTCTATCATGCTCTTATAAAAGAATTAAGATTACTTTCTGCTAAAGAAGTGATATATGGAGCAAATGTAGATGAAAACTCACTTTTAGAAGATAATGAATTTGTGAAAAATCTTAAAGAATTTGCCGCAAAATCAGGTCATGAAGTAATCAAACTTTGCTCTAAAATTGAAGAAGAAATGATAGCTTTAAGTGATGAGGAAAATTATGAATTTTTAAAATCTCTAGGGGTAGAAAGTAGCGGACTTGAAGTAGTTATACGTACAGCATTTTCAAAGCTTAATCTAATTAGCTATTTTACCGCAGGTCAAGTAGAAGTTAGATCATGGACTATACAAAGAGGTTGGAAAGCGCCAAAAGCAGCAAGTGTAATCCACAATGACTTTGAAAAAGGCTTTATTAAAGCTGAAGTGATTTCTTATGAGGATTATATTGCTTGCAAAGGCGAAAGTGGTGCTAAAGAAGCAGGAAAACTACGCCTTGAAGGGAAAGATTATATCGTGCAAGATGGTGATGTAATGCATTTTAGATTCAATGTTTGATAAATATATCAAACATTGATTTGTTTTTTAATCAAACTTTGCAATTTATTCTTAGTATCATCTTCATTAGAAAAAGTAAGCAATTTTGCTTTAGGCCAAAAATAACTTTTAGGATTTTCAAATTTACCCCAACGCCAATCAAATCTAGGTGCTAAAAGCACTATTGTAGGTATATCTAAAGCTAAGGCTAAATGTGCAATAGCACTATCTATACTTATCATACAATCAATGTCTTTTAAATTATTTAAAGTATCATTCCAGTTTTTTAGTTTTACTCCCCTATTTTCAATTTCTTGAGGTAGATTAATATTATTTATTCCCTCTACTTGAAAAGAAATAATCTCACAACATAAATCCTTTAATGCATTATACAAAAATGCAAAATCTACATTTCTCAACAAATCCGTATTTACTGCATTTGGAGTAAACCAAAAAATTCCTATTTTTTTAATTTTATTATTTGGTTTTTCTAAAGCAACAATAGGTGTTCTTAGTTTAGAAATTTCATCTAATTTAATATCGCAAAGCAAAGGTAAAGAACAAATTGGCATAGCATAATCAAATTCGCTCGGAAAATCTTTTAAAATTTTCAAATTAGAAAAAATTTTATTTTGTTTATTAAACTCTTTGAGTTGATTTTTAAACATTTCATACATAGCACTTTGTGGAGCAAACAAAACCTTAGAAGCAATTTGACAGAGTTTTTCCAAACACCTAGCATACATAATAGTATCACCAAAGCCTTGCTCACAAAATACTAAAATTTCTTTATCTTTAAAAGCCTGTATCCCATCTTTATTAAAGGCTTGTATGGTTTTATTGTAATGATAAGGTGAAAAAGTTTCATTATGGGCATAAAAAAGCCTACTTTCATACACCCTTTTACCTTCTTCAAAATTATCACTTTCTCCCATACGCATTAGCAAATACGCTAAGTCAAACTGATAAGTTGCATGTGGATGCAAGCTTAAAGCTTTTTGATATGCATTATAAGCATATTGATAATCAGCGCTTAACTCCAATGCTTTTGCATAGTTTTGCCAAAATTGAGCATTATTTTGATTATACTCACACAAACTCGTAAATAACTCTAATGATTCTTGCAATCTTAAAAGTTTAAAAAGCAAATATGCTTTTTGTGGTAAAATTTGTGTATTTAAAAACTCGTAAATTTTAACCACAGTTAAATTTTCTTGAGTTTTTCCTTGTAGTCTATCTTGCAGATTAATACTATTTGTAAAATTTTTTTCTATCAACTCTCCGCTTTCTAATTTTGCTATCACAATTTGTGCAAAATCATATAGTTCATTATGCGCTTCAAGTGCCTTTTGAAAATTTGTCTTAAAATAAAGTTCAACATAACTTTTCCATAAATCAAGATTATATAAATCTTTTTCTAATGCAATTTTATATAATCTCTCTGCCTCTTCTAAGCGTCCTATGCTTTGATAAGCAAAAGCAAGTTCCAAACCAAGCTCATCTTTTAAAAAATCACTTCTTTGTAAAAGCTCCTCAAATAATCTAACGCCATCGTTAAAATTTCCATTAGATAAAAGTGCTTTTGCAAGCATTAAACCATTAAAACTTGTAGGATATAGATTGAAAATTTGTCTTGCATAATGCAATGTTTTTACATAATCACCAATTTTATAAGAAGCTATCATGGCGTATTCTAAAGCATTTTTAGGATCTTGCTCTAAATATGATTCGCTATACTCTAAACATTTATGGTAGTTATTATTATGATAATGATATATTATTTTATCTAGCATTATTTCCTCTATAGTTTTTGTGTTATTATATCTTAATTTACCTCCCCAGAGTTTGCTTAATCCACACCAAGCTTAAATATTATTTTAAGCTTGATGCAATAGAGTTTGCTTAATAAGGAGTCTTGTA
>NZ_JANQDC010000025.1:0-16124 GCF_024723695.1 Campylobacter sp. S4:11
CCTCTATATTTTCCTCTATATTTTCCTCTATATTTTCCTCTATATTTTCCTCTATATTTTCCTCTAAATCTAAAACCTGTACATTTTCATCGCTACCTGTTTCTTGGGTATCAAAATTTTGCATTGACTCCTCATCAAGATCGTTTAATTCTTCATCAAGTTCATCAATAGCAGCTAACTCTTCTTTGATTTTATCTTGAGTGCTTAATTCTTCTTCAGGCTCAAAATTCATAGCCTCATCCTCTAAAAGCTCTTCCACTAAAGGTTCATTTTCTTCTGCAATGCTATCATCATCTTTTGTTTCACCAATAAATTGAGCATCCTCAGGCAAATCATCAAAACTCATCTCTTTTTCGCCCATTTCTTCAACCATAGGTAATTCATCAAAAGAATCCATTTCGGCAGGATTTTCTTCTATATTTTCTTCTATATTTTCTTCTATATTTTCTTCTATATTTTCTTCTATATTTTCTTCTATATTTTCTTCTATATTTTCTTCTATATTTTCTTCTATATTTTCTTCATGTAAATCATCTAGCAACACCAAATCATCTTCATCTTTTTTTTCATCTACTAATATATCTGTTGTTTCAGGTATATTGCCAGCTTTTAATTCATCATCTAAAGTCTCTTCAAAAAATTCTTCTTGCAAACTTAAATCATCTTCACTTAAACTCTCTTCATGCTCAGACAAGTCAATACCAGCTAAAAGTTCATTTCCATCTAAAGGCGTATCTTTATCAATTAAAACATTATCGTCAAAATTTAATTCATCTTCTTCTAAAGTATTATTTTTATCTTCATTTAAAGTTTTTTCACCACCCAAAAGCTCTATAAAGTCAGTTGGTAAAAAAGGTTTATATAAACATTCTACGCCTTCTACTTGCTCTTGGTTTCTAGGTAATAAACAAATCAATCTATTACATTTGCTTTTTAAATCATCTAAACTAGCTTCAATATCATGATCTATAATAATAACATCATAAAATTCTCCAAGCTCCTCAGTATTTGTAATTTCTTCAAAATCATAACCTAATTTTTGAACCCCTAAACTGATTAGCTTTGAAACAGCCGTATTAGAATTTATCAGCAAAACCTTCATCTGTCATCTCCCAAAATTAAAGAAATATCTTATTTTAAAACATTTTTAATTATTTATTGCTTATATATTAAAAAATAATAATTCCATATGCTCAAAACTTTTCATTGTTAAATTTTTAAAATACTGCATCATAATAAGCAAAATAGCAATAAGCACTGCAAAAGATAAGAATATCTTAATAGGATACCCCACTACCAAAAGATTAAACTGAGGCATAGTTTTCATAAGCATACCAAAGATTACATCTGATAATAAAGATATAGCCAAAACCGGAAAAGCCATAGAAAAACCAAGTACAAAAATATTTACCATGGCTTTATTTAAATAAAGCATTAAATTTTCATGTGGATAAAACCCACCTAAACTAATGTATTCTAACGAATTGGATATAAAAAGCAAAACTAAATGATGTCCATCAAAGGCCAAAAATACAAGTAAAGCTAATAAATTTAAAACTTGTGAGATTACAGGTGTGTTTGTACCAGTTGTAGGATCCATAACACTAGCCATAGAAAATCCCATGGTAAAAGAAACCTGCTCACCTGCCATTTGTAAAATAGCAAAAGTCATTTGCAAAATCAACCCCGCCATCATACCAAAAAGTACTTCACTTAAAAGATATAAAATAAAAAAAGAATCAGGCGTATTGCCCTCAAGCTTTGCTAAAGGATATAAAAACATTGTTAAAAATAAAGCTAAGGTTGTTTTTACCACCAAAGGTATACTATTGTGAGAAAAAAAAGGAAAAAAAACTATTAACCCACTCATTCTAGCAAACAAAAGCATGAAAATAACTACATTTTCATCGCCTAAATATTTAACAAATTCCATGGTTATTTAAGTGAAAAACCTTGCCGCATTTTTTAGCAAGCTCTTGATCATGCGTAACAAAAATCAAAGCTGCGTTATTTTTCTTGATATAATCAATCAAAATATCCATTACATTTAAAGCATTTTTAAAATCTAAATTTCCAGTAGCTTCATCAGCAAAAATAATCTTTGGTCTTTTGCTTAAAACCCTAGCTATGCTTACTCTTTGCTGCTGTCCACCGCTTAGCTTTGTGATTTTTTGATTCATTAAATCTGCAATATCAAGTTTTTCTAATAATTCATAATCAATATTCTGTCCGCTTAAAACACTCGCAAGCTCTATATTCTCAAAAGCCAAAAAACCTTTAAACAAATAATGCATTTGAAAAATAATTCCAAAATCTTTTCTACGAATTTCTAGCAAAGCGTCATCATTTAAACTATATAAGTCTTGATTATTATAAAAAACTTTTCCTGATTGAGGTTTTAATAAGGTAGATAAAATGTGCAAAAGAGTAGATTTACCACATCCACTACTTCCGCATATTGCAATACAATCTTTTGCATTTACAGCAAAATTTAAATTTTCAAAAAGCGGAATATCAAAACTATGGCTTAAATTTTCCGCTTTTAAAAGTTCCATTTTTAACCAATTTGCGCAGCAACTTCAGCAGCAAAATCTTCGGTTTTCTTTTCTAGGCCTTCACCTACTTCAAAGCGAATAAATTCAACTATTTTGATAGTTCCACCTAGCTCTTTTTCTTTATCAGCAATTACTTGCTCGATAGTTTTTTTATCATCCATTACATAAAACTGACCCATTAAAGTAAGTCTGCTGTCAAGTTGAGAATTATCCGCAATAAAGCTATTCAACTTACCTGGGATAATATTAGGCCAAATTTTTTCTGGCTTACCTTGTGCTTGAAGCTCAGCTTTAATAGCTTCTTCAGCTGCTTGAATTACTTCTTGAGTTAGTTGTTTTCTACTTGCATATTTTGGAATTTTATGCTCTGGTTTATTAGGATCTTTCAATCTTCTTCTTTCTTCGTTCTCTTTTTCTAACTCAGCAACTAAAGCTTTGTATTCATTTTCTACAAAATCCATATCAAGTTCTTCATAAGATAGATAACTTGGTTTCATTGCAGCAATATGCATACAAATATGCTTTAAAAATTCTCCACACTTGCTAGCTGTAGCTTCACTATCGCAAGCTGCAGCAATAACTACACCAACACGACCATTGGTGTGAATATAACCATTTACTATGCCATTAGCACCTGCTTTTAAAGTAGCAAATCTTCTAACAACTAAGTTTTCACCAATAGTTGCAATTTGACTTTTTAAGTACTCTTCAAATTTAACACCGTTAATCTCACTTGAATGTAATTCCTCAACATTTTGAAGACTCTTAGCTTGAATATGTGCTGTTGTATCTTTTGTTAAAGCAATAAATTGTTCATTTTTAGCAACAAAATCTGTTTCTGAGTTAATTTCACTTACAGTTGCACATTTAAAATCATCACTTACTTTTACGCTTACTAAACCTTCAGCAGCCAAACGATCAGCTTTTTTATCAGCTTTTCCAAGTCCTTTTTCTCTTAAAAGTTGCACTGCTTTTTCAAAATCACCATCCGTATCTTTTAAAGCATTTTTACAATCCATCATACCTGCGCCAGTACTTTCGCGCAGTTCTTTTACCATTTGTGCAGTGATTTCAGCCATTATTCTTTATCTCCTTCAAAATCTTCTTCGCTCATAGCTTCTTCTAAAACTTCTTTTTTTTCTTCTTCAGAAATAGGCTGTTCTTCGCTAACTTCACCATCTTGCTCTCTTAATGCTTTACCTTCATTAATTGCTTCAGCCATTTCTTGGCAGAAAAGTTGAACTGAACGAATTGCATCATCATTTCCTGGAATTGGGAAATCAACTAAGTCAGGATCACAGTTTGTATCTAGCGGAGCAACTACAGGGATTTTTAATCTATTAGCTTCTTGTACTGCAATTTTTTCTTTAACAGTGTCAATAACAAAAATCATATCAGGCTGAGTTTTCATATATCTAATACCACCAAGATATGCTAGTAGTTTTTCTTTTTTTCTAGTAAGCATTAACGCTTCTTTTTTAGTTAAAAGTTTAATACTTCCATCTTCTTCCATTTTTTCTATAACTTCTAATTTTCTAATTGACTGGCGGATAGTTCCAAAGTTAGTCATCATACCACCAAGCCATCTATGATTTACATAAGGCATACCGCATTTTTCAGCATATTCTTTAATCGCTCCGCCAGCTTGTTTTTTAGTACCAACAAATAAAATTGTCTTACCCTCTGCTGCAGCATCACGAACGATATTATATGTATATCTAAAATATCTAAGTGTTTTTTGTAAATCAATTACATAAATACCTTTTCTTTCACCAAAAATAAATTTTTTCATTTTTGGATTCCATCTTCTTGTTTGGTGTCCAAAGTGTACACCACACTCTAATAAATCTCTCATGCTTACCATGAAATTCTCCTTGAAATAAAATAATTAGGTTTATTCCTCCGCATTCTTTAACCCATAAGCAACCTAATAAGGAAATTAATGCGTGTGAAATGAAGGGATATTATATCAAATTTTATTTTATATTTAGCTTATTATTGAAGAAAAAGAACGCCACAAGGCGTTCTTTGAGTAAATTAGTGTAGTTTAGACCAAACCGATCTTTTCCAACCTATAGCAAAAATACTTAAGATAGCAAAGAATATCATAATATAAATTCCTGTTTGCTCTCTTTCTTCTTTTTTACTATCACCAACTTTTTCAAGATAACTAATAACTTGAGTTTGTGCTTTTTCATTTAGACCAACTCTTGGCATAGCAGTACCGTGAATTTTCTTTTGAGGCTCGTTAATGAAAATTTCAAGATAATGCGCACCTTTAGAACGAATCATCATAGATAGATCCGGAGGTGTCATACCAAGATAATTTTTTAAATCACTCATATTTGAGCTTGAAACAAAGCCATCATATTTTACATCATGGCATCTTCCGCAAGCATTTTCAAACGTATGTTTGTTTTTAGCAAAATCAAAATCTTTTGCAATTAAAGCCGTTTTTGCTTGCTCTGAAAGTTCTTGATTTTTAGCATATTTTTCTTCTAAATCAGCTTTTAATTTTGCATCAAATTCTTTTTCATATTCAATAGCTGTATTTTTAAAGAACGCAATTAAATCTGCTAAATCTTGATTATCTTGTGTTTCATCGCCACTTAAAGGATAAGCAGGCATTAAAAATGGATTTTCATCATTAAATTTATGTGAAATTTGCAAAGCCTTAACCGGATCAATGATAAGTGCAGTTAAAAATTTCTCATCATAAATAGCACCTGCATCACTTAAATCAGGAGGTGTTACACCCAAAGAAGAATCTGTGATAGTAGCAGGAATTCCAGCAGCTTTTACACCATGGCATGCGATACAATTTCCTTCAAAAAGCTCTTTTCCTTTTTGTGCATTACCTTTACTAAAATCGATTTTTGCGATTTTTTCCCATAATTGCTTAGTAGCTTCTTCTTGGCTTTTAGCAAGCTCTAATGCTTTTTGAGCATTAGCTATAGCTTTTTCACTTCCTGAAGCATTAGTATCCATTGCTGCTTTTTCTTTTAAAGCAACTTCACCTTTGGTAAATTCTGCATCAGCTTTTGCAAAGTCAAAATTAACCGGAGTTGAAGGAGGATTCATCACTGAATGTGCATAAGGCTCAACCCCCCAATAAACTAAACCTGTGAAAAAGACAACTACAAAAAATATTTTTAATTCTCTCATTATTAGCCCCTTTTTCTTTCCATGATAGTAATAATTGGTAAGACTACTAACAATAATAGTAAAAATACCATAGAAGCATAAAATCCTATCCAAGCATTAATTCCTGTTGGAGGAAGCTTTCCATAAACTGTTAGTACAATTAAATCTATCAATAATACCCAAAACCATACAAAAAACATTGGTCTTTCGTGTGCTGGTTTTACAACATCACTTCTATCAAGCCAAGGCAATAAGAAGAAAATAATTTGTGCTATACCAAATGCTGCAAGACCTATATCAAAAGCTTTAATGCTTCCAACATCAAAGAAAAATCCTCTTAAAACTTCATAACTCCATAAGAAATACCACTCAGGATAAATATGAGGAGGTGTTTTTAAAGAATTTGCTGGATCAAAGTTGATCGGGTCCATTGCAAAATTAAATTTAAAACATACCAAATAAAAGAAGAAAATCATAAATAAAGCAATGTACATAAAATCTTTAGCTAAAAATCCTGGCCAAAAAGGAATAACTTTAGAACCTTTTGTATCACCTGCTAAATATTTTTCAGCTTCTAAATCAAAATCAATTTCTTCTGAAATCTCATTATTTACATGAGGAATTCTTAAAGAATAAAAGTGAAATGCAATAATTGCTAAAATTACAATAGGCAATAAACACACATGTAACATAAAAAATCTAGTTAAAGTTGGATCAGAAACCGCAAAATCCCCTCTTATCCAAATAACTAATGCATCGCCTATAAAAGGAATCCCACCAAAAAGCTGAGTAATAACTTGAGCAGCCCAAAAACTCATTTGTCCCCAAGGCAACATATATCCACTAAATGCTTCTGCTGAAAATACAACAAATAAAAGCATACCGCTAATCCAAATCATCTCACGACCCTTTTTATAAGAGCCATAATAAATTCCTGTTAGCATGTGAATATATATAATTAAAAACACAACTGAAGCAGCCACACCATGCATATGACGCCAAAGCCAACCATACTCTACTTCTTGCATGATAGTTTTATTAACACTATCAAAAGCTAAAGCCACATCTGGCTTATAATACATTACTAAAAATAAACCTGAAATAAATAAAATAGCAAAAAGAGTAGTTAAAATAACACCCATTGCCCATAAAAAGTTAATTTGTTTTGGTATCCAATATTGAGCCATTAAAACATTAAAAAGCTTATTTACAGCTAATCTTTGATCAAGCCAATCTACAATACCGTTTGCTTTTTTTATCTGTGCCATATTAAGCCTCCGCGATCATTTTTTTATATTCTGGACCTTCTTCGCCTAATACTAATTTTGTTCCATCAATTCTAAAAGGAGGAATATCCAAAGGTCTTGGAGGAGGACCAAATACATTTTTACCACTAGTGTCAAATTCGCCACCATGGCATGCACACTTAAATAATTTTTCGCTTGGAGCATAAGCTGGAATACAGCCTAAATGCGTACAAAGACCAATAACTACAGTATAAGCAACATCACCCACAACAACATCCCTATTGCTATCTTTTGCCATATCTGCATCTTTTTTTAAGATAAATATAGGCTTTTTACGCCATTCAATCGTTCTTAGTTCGCCTTCTTTCATACCAGAAAGATCTACAGTAGTAATACCTGCTGCTTTTACACTCGGGAGCGGATCCCATGTTTTTTTCATTGCAACTAATGAAAAAGCACCACCCACAGCAGCTACTGTTCCAAAGGCAAAGCCCATAAAGCTTCGTCTACTTTCAGATGTAGCCATTTTACTTCCTTTGTTTTGATTTGTATGTAAAACACAGCAGTTTATCTAAAAAATGATAAATTTTTTCTTTTGAAAAACATTTATATAAAATTTAACCTTTCAAAGATAAAAATTAATTTTTATATACTGAAAATAAGGTCAACCTGCTATATAAGCGTTGCTGAAATTAAAACCAAAATCGCTTTCAACTATAATAACATGTCCCCAAAAAACATCGCCATCATCAACATAAAAGTCTATGCCTTTGCTTCTTATAACAATAGATTCAAAAGTTAAAAATTTTGCAAATTGTTTTTCATCAATCTCATCTTTGTCAGCATCTTCATTATAGTTATTAGCTTCTTCTAATAATTGACTAGCAATATATTCTTTAACTTTTTTATCTAATTCCTTTTTATCTTCAAATATTTTTCTAGCTGTTTGTATAGAATTTTCAATATTGTCATTATTATCAAAAACGAGTTCAACTTTATTTTTATTAACCCAATTAATGTTATTTGTAAATGTATTTAAACCCTTATCAAGCTTAAAAGTTCCTAATACTTCATCTTTATAATATACAGGCTGTACATATTTATCTAATATAGGTTTTAAATTTTCATCTTCATAATTATTTTCTATTAATTCAACAAGCAAAAATCTTTTATATAAAGCATTATCAAAATCTTTATGCTTTCTTACTTTCAATCTTACTATAGTTTTATCCTTGAATGTATTAAAATAATATTTAGTATCATTATCTTTTTTTTGAATTGTTATATTTTCATTTTCCACTATTGTGTTATCAGCAAAATTTTTATATGCAATAGCCAAAATAGATATTTGATAATATTTTTCTTTATTAGGTACTTTTCCAGCTCCTACAGCATATTCTTTTAATATAAAAGCAATATCAAGAATTTCTTCTTCAAACTGACTATTAAATTCTTTTATTTCTTTATCTTCCATTTTTATTACTCTAATTTTTATACATTTTAGCATTATATAAAAATTATCCAGCTAATTCACTGCCATCAAGTTCAAAATCTGTGTCAGTATAAATTATAACACTATGACCTCCAAAAATTCCTCCGTCATCTAACCAAAAAGCCATACTATCATAATCTATTTTTATTATATCGATACTTATAAGATTTATAAATTCTTCTTCTGTAACTTCTACATTCCAATCTTCAGCATATTCAAATAATTCTTCAACAGCATATTTTTTAATTTTTTTGTCTAGTTCTTCTTTATTTTCAATTATTTTTCTTGATGTTTGTATGCATGTATCTATATAATTATATTCATCATCTTCTTCATCTTCATTATAAAAAGTCATACGAAGTTTTTTATTATTTACCCAATCAATATCTTTTTCAAATCTGTCAAATTCTTTATTAAGTATAAAATTATCTAATGTTTCAACAGGTTCTAAATATTTGTTTAATATATTTTGTAATTCTTCATCTTTATAATTGTTTTCTATTACATCAATAAGTTCAAATGTTTCGCTGTCAATTTCTTTTACTTTTAATTTTATTATGGTTTTTTCTTTGAATGTTTGATGATAATAAGCAGTATCAGAATCAATTTTATTTATTAATATTTTATTTTCTACTACTTCATTAGTTTTTAAATTTTTATAAGCAATAACATCAGGAAGAAGAATTCTATAAAACTTGCCATCATGATATGTAGCAGCTACAGAGCCTTCGCCAAACACAGTAGCTACTTCAAAGACTTTATTTTTTACAGCCATTAAAATTTTTATTTATCATTTTTTCATTTTGATATAAATATGTAAAATATCCAAAGCAGCAGGAGTAATACCACTAATTTGCGAAGCAGCAAAAATAGTTGGTGGATTAAATTTTTGCAGTTTTTCTACCACTTCATTACTCAATCCACTCACACTTTTAAAATCAAAATTTTCAGGGATTTTCAAATCATTTAAGTTTTTCATTTTTTCTATTTGTGCTTTTTGCATTGCAATATAATGATAATACTTTGCTTCATTTAAAATTTCATTCAAAGAATACTCATCCATATTTTTAAACATTTCATCTAAAGCTTTTAATTTTTCTATATTAAAACTAGCTCTTGCGACAATTTTTTGCAAACTCACTATTGAAGTAATCTTTTCCTCTTCAATGCTTTGTAAAAATTCATTATTTTGCTTACTTGGTGTCCATGTGGTTTGGAGTAAAAACTCAAGTCCTTTATCAACATTTTGTTTTATATTATCAATATATGCATAATCTTCTTGGCTTAAAAGTTTAAAATTATATCCATATTCTCCAAGTCTTAAAATAGCATTTTCTTCTCTTAAAAGTAGTCTATACTCAGCTCTTGAAGTAAACATTCTATAAGGCTCTTTAGTGCCTTTCATCACTAAATCATCAATCAACACCCCTATATAAGCCTCATCACGCCTTAACACAAAAGGTTCTTTTTCATCAATTGCTAAAACCGCATTCACTCCCGCCATAAAACCTTGCGCAGCAGCTTCCTCATAGCCAGTAGTTCCATTAATTTGCCCAGCACAATATAGACTTTTTATTTTTTTAGTTTCTAAAGTATGTTTTAACTCTGTTGGGTCAATATAATCATACTCTATAGCATAACCAAAACGCGTGATTTTAGCATTTTCAAAACCTTTTATACTTCTTAACATCGCAATTTGTACTTCATAAGGAAGTGAGGTAGAAAAGCCGTTGATATAATATTCAGTTGCATCTTTAGTTTGTGGTTCTATAAATAAATGATGACTTTCTTTATCACCAAAACGATTAATCTTATCTTCTATAGATGGACAATATCTTGGACCTATACCTTCAATTTGCCCTGTAAAAAGCGGGGCACGGTAAAAATTGCTTTTTATAATCTCATGTGTTTTTAAATTTGTTCTTGCTATATAACATGGAAGTTGATTAGGCTTGAAATTTTTCGTTTTAAAACTAAAAGCTTTAGGATTTTCATCTCCAGGCTGAATTTCTAAAACACTAAAATCAATACTTTTAGCATCTACTCTTGGACAAGTTCCTGTTTTTAATCTTCCTACTTTTAATCCACTTTGTTTTAAGTACTCACCCAAATTCACAGATGCAAGCTCACCTACCCTACCTGCTTGAAGCTTAGTTTCACCTATA
Source organism: Campylobacter sp. S4:11 (assembly GCF_024723695.1). Lineage (NCBI taxonomy): Bacteria > Pseudomonadati > Campylobacterota > Epsilonproteobacteria > Campylobacterales > Campylobacteraceae > Campylobacter > Campylobacter sp. S4:11. The sequence continues at coordinate 10,604 of NZ_JANQDC010000025.1, forward strand.
TGGATAAGTCCGTTTAAAAAAGTTCCTGTTGTAAGTATGATTTTTTTGGCAAAATATGTATTTTCTAAATTAGTTTTAACGCCCTTAACTTCATCATTTTCTATAAGTAAAGACAAAGCTTGCTCTTGAGAAATTTCTAAATTTTCAAGTTTTAAAAGCTTATTTCTAGCACAAATTCTATAAGCATCCATATCAATTTGTGCTCTACTTCCACGCACTGCAACACCTTTGCTTTCATTTAAGATTCTAAATTGAATTCCAGCCTCATCGGTAATTTGTCCCATAAGTCCACCCATAGCATCAAGCTCTTTTACCAAATGTCCTTTTGCTAAACCACCTATGGCAGGATTACAACTTGCAGCACCAATTTGCTCGATTAAAGTAGTTAAAAGTAAAGTTTTTTTACCCATTCTAGCAGCCCCAGCACTGGCCTCAACTCCAGCATGTCCGCCACCTATTACGATTATATCATACATATTTTGACCTCATTTTTATAAAAAAGGCAAAAATTATATAATATTTTTTAAAACAAAACACTAAAAATACTTTTTGAAATTTAAAAGTTTTAGATAAAATCTCATAAAAATTAAAGGTATTGAATGTTTAATGGATTAATCCGCGAATTAGCTTTTGTCAAATCATATCAAAACAACACCTTAAGATTAAAAGCAAACTATAAACCAAAACTAGGCGATAGTATAGCAGTCAATGGTGCGTGTTTGAGTGTAACAAAACTTTTTGACGATGGTTTTAATCTTGAGCTTTCTTATGAAACAAGAACTCACATAGCTATTGAAAATTTAAAAGATTATGTGCATATAGAACCCGCACTAGCTTATGGTGATAAAATAGATGGGCATTTAATGCAAGGACATATTGATGGTATTGGCGAAATTACTAATATTTTCAAAAAAGAAAACGGGGTTGATTTTTATATTAAATGTCCTGATGATATACAAATTTATATGGCCAACAAAGCAAGTGTAGCCATAGATGGAGTGAGCTTAACTATCAATGAAGTTTTAAAAGATGGTATTCGTTTAACTATCATCCCTATAACCTTTAATGAAACCTTGTTTAAAAATTACACCATAGCAAGACGCGTAAATATAGAAAGTGATCTTTTGGCAAGATATATACACAGACAATTAAATTATAAAAAAGAAATCTCATGGCAACAAATAGACAAGATTGCATCGCTTTATTAGAAAATGATTTTGCAAAAGCTTTTGTAGCTTTTGATCAAGATTATAATATTTTTAGAGCAAAAATTCATGATAATATTTTTCCTTGGGAAAATTCTATAAAAAAGTGTGTATTTTTAAATCAAATTCACTCTAATATCATTACTCATTATAATAAAGATTTTCACTTTAACGCTGATGGGATAATTAGCAATGAGAAAAATATAGCTTTGTGTATTTTAAGTGCTGATTGTCTGCCTTTACTTTTATATGATGATGAAAATAAAACCATAGCAGCTTTACATTCAGGTAGAAAAGGTTGTTTTGAAAATATCTTAAAAGAAGCTGTTTTAAAAATGCAAGAAAGTTTTAACACTCAAACCAAGAATTTAAAACTCATTATTTCAGCAGGAATTTGTGCTAAAAATTATGAGATTAATGGTGAAATTTTAAACTACAGCAAAGAGAATTTTGCGCCTTTTTTACATGAAAATAAGCTTAATTTAAAAGCATTAGTTAAATTTCAAGCAAAAGAATTAGGTATTAATGATATTTTTGATATCAATCTTTGCACCTTTGATGATGAGAGATTTTTTTCTTACAGAAAAAACCAAACTCCAAAGCGCATTGTTAGCGTAATTTATTTAAAGGATTCAAATGTATGAAGTAAAAAATTTACTTGCTTTGAAAATTTTACAAAAGGCTAGAGAATTTGGCGATAATGACTTAAGTAACGAAGTTTTAATCACTCAAATGCTAAATCATACCCCACAAACTCTAAATCAAAACGATACTAAAAATTTAAATGAATTTATCACAACGCTTATAAATGCCAAAGAAAAGGCTAAAATGAGTAATAAATGATTTTAATTTTTCCAAGTTAAAGTAAATTTTGTTCCTTTCTTTAACTCACTTTCTACTTTTACGCTAATGTTATGCTCTTTACAAATTTTATCAACCAAAGAAAGCCCTATACCAAAACCACCTTGATTTTCATTAAATCTTGAATAACGCTCAAAAATATTGGCTAAATTTTCTTTTGCTATACCACAGCCACTATCTTCTATTATGAGCCTTTGCTCTAAAAGCATTATTTTAATATGGCCATTTTTTACATTATATTTTATAGCATTATTAATAAGATTATCAAACATTTTAAAAAATTGTTCTTTGTTGGCATAAATTTTTCCATTATTTTCCAAGATAAGCTCTAAATTAATATTTTTTTGCTCCAAAAATATCTTAAAATACTCCATTCTTTCTTTGATTAAATCTTTTAAAAATATCCAATCTTTTTTAGCTTCATAAGCTTGAGAAAAATTTAAAAAAGTTAAATCTGAATATAAATGACTTAAAGTCAAAGCAGCTATTTTTACACGCTTTAAAGCCTTGATTTCTTCAAAATTATTTTTTCTTTCCAAACTCTCTACACTCATTAATATCGCACTAATTGGTGTATTAATTTCATGAGTAGTATCTTTTATGAAATTATTTAAAAATCTTATTCTCATTTCTAAAGGTTTAAGTGCAAATTTTAGTATAAAATAAGCCATTATACTTACAAAAATCAAAGAAGAAATCATAGCCAAAGCCACCTTAAACCTTATAAAACCAAGCTCTTTAGAGATATCATCACCTTGCACTAAAACTCTCAGACGATTAACATCGCCTAAGACCTCCAAAGCATTTTGTCCTTGAGTATTTGCAAGCAATAAATTATTTAAATTCACATCAGCTACATAAATTAAGGTGTTATTATTGTAAATATTTGTATTATTAAGTTTAAAAAATATTGTTTGAGCAGGCAAGTCAAGATTAGAAAAATAGACTTTTGTTCTATCAAATATTGCAAATTTTATATTAGAAATTTGAGCAATTTTTCTAGCACCTTTTTCTATAGGCTCAAAACGCAATTTTTCCATTTGTAAAATTACAAAACGGTGTTCTTGTCTTAACTTTACACTATGCTCAGTTACTAATTCTTCTATTAGCTTTGCATACCATACACCAAAAAGCACTATAAGAACACTTCCTATACTTACCAAATATAAAGAAAGAATTTGCCATGCAACACGCTTGGCTTCATACATAGCAATACCCTCTTCCCCTTTGATTAACAATACTATCTTTACCTAAAATTTTTCGTAAATTTTTTACATAAGCCCTTAAACTGAGCTCACTTGGCTCTTGATCATACTCCCAAATTTCTTCAAAAATACAAGCAGTATCTATAAATTTACCTTTGTTTTTTAAAAGCAAAGATAAAAGCTTTAATTCTTTTAAAGGCAAAGTCAAAGGCTTATCATCTTGGTATAAAGTTTGCGAAACAAAAGCAAATTTAAAACCATTTCCCAAGTCTTCATAATCTTCATTTTTATGAGCAAAAGAACGCTTTAAAATAGCATTAATTCTTATTTTTAACTCCTGCAACTCAAAAGGTTTTTTAATATAATCATCACAACCGCTTTCAAAACCTTTTTGTAAATCCATAGTAGTATTTAATGAAGTCATAAAAATAGCTGGCGTGTATTTACCTGCCTCTCTTAAATTTTTTAGCACACTAAAACCATCACCTTGTGGAACTTTTACATCTAAAATCCATAAATCAAAATTTTTCTCATAGGCTTTATCTTGCGCATCTTGAGCATTGTCTACTAAAACTACTTCAAAGCCTTCTTCTTCTAAAAACTCACTAACAATTTCCCCTAAATTAATATCATCTTCTAGTAAAAGAATTTGTGTAGCCATTTTTATCCTTTATCTTGCTTTAAAGCATTATATTTTTTTTATGTAAATTGAATGTGAATTTAGCAGAGTTAAAGCCAAATATTTATAAAATATTAACTGTTTTATATTTGTACTTTAGGATTTGTTATGCTACCTGAATGGGATAAAAAATATAGTATCAATAATACAAAAATTGATGCTCAACACCAAAAACTTTTTGAACTTGCTGCAAAAGTAGAAAAAATTTCAGATAGACCAATTTATCAAGTAGAACTTAAAAAACTTATAGCTGAATTTTTTAACTATATAAAAATCCATTTCCAAGATGAAGAAAACTACATGGCTGAAATCAACTATCCTTATTTAAACCAACATAAGCTCATGCATAAACAAATCACAAAATCTATGATAAAACTTATACAAAGCATAAAAAGCACGAATGATTTAAAAGAAAAACTATACATAGTAGTCAATTCATGGCTTATAGAACATATTATACAACATGATATGATGATAGAACACTGGAGACAAAATACACAAGTAAAAAATTCTTCAGATACTTTCGAAGAAGAAAAGCCAAAACCAAAGAAGTTTTTATATCAATGTCAATGCGAAGGGAAAACCCATAAAGTTCCTTATGACATTCATTTGAAAATGCAATATTCTAAAGTGCAATTTAAATGCAAAGAATGCTCCGCTAATCTAGTTTTATGTAAAGAAAAAACAGAAATTTAATAAAAATTAATCATAATTTAAAATATTGTAAATTATAATGCCTGCAAAACTCTGCCAAATATAAACAGGGGGTTGATATGCTACCAAAATGGTGTGATAAATACAGTATTCACAATGATGAAATCGATAAGCAACACAAAAAACTTTTTGAACTTGCTGCTAATGTAGAAATGATTTCAGATAAACCCATTCACAAAGGTCAAATCAAATTTTTACTTGCAGATTTTTTTAACTATATGAAAGAACACTTTGCTGAAGAAGAAAAATACATGGAAAAAATAGGCTATCCTGAACTTGTTAACCATCAAAAAATTCACAAAAGCATTATTCAATCTATGATCGATTTAATTCAAAACATTAAAAGCACCAATGATCTCAAAGAAAAACTTAATATCATTGCATCAAAATGGTTACTAGAGCATATCTTAAGAGAAGATATGAAGATAGAAAAATGGCATCAAGCGCAATTAAATAAAAAAAATAATGAAACAAACTCAGAAGATTTGCAAGAATTTTATGAGTATGTTTGCTCATGTGCTGACAAAATTCACAAAGTACCTTGTGAAATTCATCAAAAAATACAAACAACCAACGCAAGTTATAAATGCAAAACTTGCCAAGAAGCAATAAGACTAAAATAAAGGTTAGATAATGAATAAAAAATATACTTTAACTCTTTCAGAAGAACTTTACGAGCGCTTAAATAAAACTGCAAAATTTTCTAAAAAGAAAAAAGCTGAAATTTTACGCAATGCTTTAGAAAATTATCTTGATGAAATGGAGGACTTTGCTCCAGCTATAGAAGCTTTAGAGGATCTAAAAGACGGGAATAGTAAAAAGCTAGATAGTATTATCAAAAAATTAAAATGCTAATC
>NZ_JANQDC010000026.1:0-14812 GCF_024723695.1 Campylobacter sp. S4:11
GTGGTGTTGATATGGAATATGCTGATGTTAAAGAAATATATATAAAATTTGACTATATGAAAACAATTACCTCTAAAGAAACATTTGCTCTAGAGCCTATTTTTATAAAAAAATATCAAATAGATATAATGTGTTCTAAGTACTCTGTGTTTGATGTACCAAATCAAACAGTAACTTGTAAAATAAAAGGAGGAAAGGCTGGATCTTCTATAAAATATATTTATAAAGAAAAAGGAGATTTTAATGTAATACAAGCAGATAAACAGTTTAATAGTTCACAAGAGGCTACGATGATAATAAAATCAGAGAATCCATTTAAAAAAAGATTTTTTGTGTTGATTCAAGCATTAGGAGGTCAAAATGAATTCATTGTAAATTATGAACATTGTGATGTTGATCCAAAAATAGTAGAATATCCAAAATTTGAAAATAAAGAAAAAACTATAGATGTTGAGAGTGATTTTAGTATTAAAATTAGCGGTTTAGTACCTCATTCAAAGATATATAATATTGATGGTTTTGGGGTGTTGTATCCAAAAAAATCATGTTATGAAGTTGATGCAAATGGGGAAACAACTATTGAGTTTAATGGTATTACAGATTATTTAAAAAATAAATCTTTGTTTAAATTTACTTATATAGATAGAACTGGAGAAAAAGAATTCACTTCTGAGGAGATTAATATATTTCAATATACTCCAAAGCTATTTGTTTATCGTTCGATTATGAAATATTACGATACGGATTATATGGCTTTGGAGTATGGAAAAGCAGGATCTAAAGTTAAATGGGTAGTTTCTGGTCCGGTGGAGATTGTGCGAAAGGATGATCATTTTATTGCTGAAGGAATAAGAGGCTTTGCAATATTAAAACTAAAGGGATTAATCCCAAATGGTGAAAATATTTATGTTTATGCTTCAGCCATGGGTCATACTTATAGAACGATTATAAAATATGTTGAAAGATTGCCTCATACAATGTTGTATCCCAAATATGAAAATTTTTGTAGAGTACCAAATTCATCTTTAATTTTAAAAGATAAGGAAAGATAATGGTATCTAGAATAGGAGATTTTAATTTTGTTATTCTTGACTCATTTAAAGCAAATTATTTTTTAAGTTTTATTATTAGTAAAACAATATTTTTATTTTTTAAAAAAAGCAATAACGCACCATGGATTTATTTTTCATTTTACAATTTTGCACAATTTCTATCTCTGTTAGCTCAGCTTTCAGAGGTAGATATTAAAGCTCTTATAGAATATAAAGATTTATTGTTAAAAGCATTGTCATCTTTAAATGAATCAAAAACATTTGATGTAAAAGAATGTACACAACTTATATTAACACTCTTGAAGAAACTTTTTTAGATAAACTCCAAATAGAAGAAAACAAAAAGAAAGAAATTTGCGAAAATATCATCAAAATACTAAAAAACCATTGGAAAATGTTTTTTTGAATACCAAGTTGTAATATAAGATAAATAATAAAATTAAAATTCAATAAATATAAAACAAAAAATAAATGGTGGATTTAGCAGGACTCGAACCTGCGACCAACCGGTTATGAGCCGGTTGCTCTAACCAACTGAGCTATAAATCCGCCAGAAGTTAAAATAAAAATGTTATTATATCTTTATTTCCTTAATTTAAATTTAGAATTTTATTTTTACCGCTTTTTCTATTGCTAAATATCTAAAAGTTATTAAATTTTGTAAAATTCCAAAGAAAATCATAAAGGTAGCAAAAGAACTTCCCCCATGACTAAAAAATGGCATAGGTATACCAACAACAGGAGCAAAACCTATGGTCATTGATATATTTACCGCTACATATATGAAAATAAATAAAGCAATGCAATTTGTCACTACTCTTGTAAAATAATCATCTTTGAGCTTATAATTTAAACTCAATAAGTGAAAAATGAGTAAGGTATAAAGTAGTATGATTACAACCGCACCGATAAAACCAAATCTTTCAGATAAATATGCAAAGATAAAATCACTCGTAGAAATAGGTAAAAATTTAAAATGTGTTTGTGTGGCTTCATCAGCCTTTTTTCCGCTCAAACCACCACTTCCTATAGCGATGATAGATTGTTTTACATGGTAACTTGGCTCTTCAGCTAAGAAATCATGAATTCTTTGTTTTTGATAAGGCTTTAAAAAATCACTATAAATAATAGGTGAAGCTATGGCTATAGCTAAAAAAATACTAAGCCAAATTTTATAATTTACTCCTATGATAAAAAGTGTTCCAAAGCCTACTATTAAAAGCACTAAAGCTGTTCCTAAATCAGGTTCTCCTGCTATAAGCAAAAATGGGAGTAAAATATAAAAACTTAGCTTTAAAAATTGCTTTAAACCATAGCCATTAGGTGGTGGAGGGTTTTGATAAATCAAATAAGCTAACATTAAAATAAAAGAAGGTTTAAAAATTTCAGAAGGCTGTATGGTAAAATGTGTAAAAGGTATTTCAAGCCATCTTCTAGCTCCAAGTTTTTCAACACCAAAAATATCCACACTCAAAAGCAAAGCTATATTAATCCAATATAACACAGGTATAAGCCACATTAATCTTCTTAAAGGTAAAAAGAAAAAAAACGCAAATCCCGCAAAACCCACTAAAGTATAGATAAATTGTTTTTCAGCTAAGCGTGTATTTGCTTCATAAATTAAAAGAAAAGATATAGCTATGATAGGCAACACTAGAAGAGGTTGAACAAAATCAAAATGCGTTAGAATTCTTCTATCAAGTTTTATCAAAGCTAACCTTTTTTACAAAATATTGTGTAATTATATGCTAAAATTGCAAATTTTATCACAAGGAAATATAATATGCTAAAAATTTCATCACTTTGTGAAGAAAGATTGGATATTTTTTTATCAGATATACTTAAACAAAGTCGTTCGCAAGTTGCTAAACTAATCAAAGAAAACTGCATATATATTAATGAAAAATTAGAAAATAAAAGTTCTAAAAAAATAAAACAAAAAGATGAAATAAGTATTTTTTTACCTTTAATAAAAGAAGCTAAAGAAAGTTATGCGCCTGAGTTTGATGTAGAAATTTTATATGAAGATGATGATGTTTTAGTTTTAAACAAAGCTCCTAATGTTGTTGTGCATGGTGCAAGCAGTGTTAAAGAAGCGACTTTGGTGGATTGGCTTTTGCATAAGGGTTATGCTTTATCAAATTTAAATGGAGAGCATAGAGCAGGGCTTGTGCATAGGCTTGATAAAGGCACAAGCGGAGCTATCATCATAGCTAAAAACAATCAAGCACATCAATTTTTAGCAAATCAACTTTTAGATAAAAGTATGGGAAGATTTTATCTTGCTTTAAGTGAATTGCCTTTGAAAAACGATAAAATGAGTAATGAAAAAGCCATTATGCGTTGTCCTAATAATAGGCTTAAAAAAATCACTACAAATACCAAAAATCCTTTAGCAAAAAATGCAAAAACAGATTTTATAAATTTATTAAGTGCTAAAAAATGCTCTTTAATAGCTGCTAAGTTATACACAGGAAGAACCCATCAAATCAGGGTGCATTTGGCAGATTTTAATCGTTATATTTTAGGAGATGAATTATACGGATATAAAGGAAAAATAAAGTATAATAGAGTAATGCTTCATGCGTATTTGATTTATTTTATTCATCCTAGGACTAAAGAGTTAATGTTTATAAAAGCTCCTATGTTTGATGATTTTTATCAAATTTTAAAAGAAAATTTTACACAAGGAGAGATAGATGAAAAAACTTCACTGGATTATCTTAAGTTCTGCTTTGGCTTTTAGTGCTTGTAGTACAACTATGAGTTCGCCTCAAATTGCTCAAGTAAATGATACTTTACCAAAAATTTCAAGCATTAAAAGTATAAGTGATATTACAAGTATAGCTTTTGAATGGGAGCCTTTGTATGATCAAAATATAGCAGGCTATTACATTTATAGAGCAAATGCAGCTGGTGCTCCTATGGAGCTTATAGCAAAAATCAAAAATAAATTTCAAACTCATTATACTGATACAAATTTAGTGCCAAATACAAGATATTATTATTCTATGAAAACCTTTAATGAGCTTGGGCAAGTTTCTCAAGATGGTGTGAGTATAGAAGCTTTTACAAATAGAGTGATTGATCCAGTGCCTTTTGTGCAAGCTATTGTAGGTTTGCCAAATCGTGTAAAAATAGTTTGGAGACCACATCCTGATGTAAGAGTAAATTCATACATCATTGAACGTGCAAATATGAAAGATATGAAATTTAAAGAATTAACTAGGGTTAAAAATCGTTTAAGTGCTGAATATATAGATGATTCACTAAAGCCTGATGAGAGTTTTCAATATAGAATCATAGCTTTAACTTATGATGGTATTAAAAGTACCCCGAGTAAAATAGTAGAATCAACTACAAAAGCCCTTCCTCCTATGGTAAGCAATTTACAAGCAAGTAAAGATGCGCCAAGAAAAATCATTTTAACTTGGGATAAAATTGATTATGCTGATTTTGCTTATTATAAAATTTATTCAAGTTCAACTACCTTTTTACCTTTTAGTGTGGTAGCTAAAACTTCTGAAAATACCTATGAAGATGTAGTTAAAGGTGTGGCTGAAAAAAGATATTATAAAGTTAGTATGGTGGATAAAGATGGCTTGGAAAGTCCTATAGCAAGTGAGCCTGTGGAGGGTATTACTTTAGGAGCACCATTAGCACCAAGTATTATTTTATGTGCTGTTGAAGATGATGGCATTAGAGTTGAATGGGTTGATAATGACGATAGAGCCAAAGAATATATAGTTAAAAGAAGCGGTGGTGGAAGTAATGCTGTGTTTAAAGAGATTAAATCTAAACAATTAAAAGATATCACAGCTGTTCCTGGAAAAGTATATAGTTATGAAGTTATAGCAATTGATGCAAATGGTATAGAATCAAAAGCTTCTGATAAATTTACAGCGGTGAAATAATGCCAAATTTTAAGTGTAAAATTTTAAAAGAAATTCAACTTCCTTTTGAAAAAGAAGGGGTTGAATTCTTATGGTCTGCTAAAGGCGAAAATGTTGATTTGCTTTTTACGCGCATAAAGCAAGAAAACTTTTTTTTGCAAATTAAAAAAGATGAAAAAAAACAAGAATGGCTTATTAAAGGTGAAAAACACACTAAGCCTTCGCAAATTGGGTATTTGCAAAAAGCTTTACTTGTATTTAAAGAAAATTTTACTCAAGATGTCGTTTGTGAAGCTGTAGCACTAAAACATACAAGGTTAATCCAAAAAACACCTTTAATTGCCAATGATTTAAAAGAATTACTAGAGCAAATAAAAAACAAAAAACAAATTTATATTGAAATAGGCTTTGGAAGTGGTAGACATTTACTTTATCAGGCAAGATTGAATCATGATGTTTTGATTATCGGTATAGAAATTTACACCCCTGCATTAGAGCAAGTAGCTAAACTTGCCTTAAGTGAAAACTTAAATAATGTTTTATTAATAGAAACCGATGCAAGATTATTATTAAGCGTACTTGAATCTAATCTAGTAGATAAAATCTTTTTGCATTTTCCTGTCCCTTGGGATAAAAAGCCTCATCGTAGAGTGGTGGGGTTAAATTTTGCAAATGAATGTGCTAGAGTTTTAAAAGAAGATGGTCAATTTGAACTAAGAACAGATAGCTTTTTGTATTTTGATTTTACTTTGGAAACTTTTTTAACTTTTTCACATTTAAAAGCTTTAATCAAAAAAAATGAAAATTTAGAAATTTCAAGCAAATATGAAGATCGTTGGAAAAGACAAAATAAAGATATATATGATTTAATCATTAGTGGCTTTAGTAAGAGTGAAAGTTTAAGTAAGGATCAAAAATTTGCTATTGAAGATCTAAGATTAAACACAGAAGAACTAGCTTGTATAAAAAAGAATTTTAAAAATGAAGTTTTTAAAGGTGAGGATTTTTTCTTGCATTTTGAAAAAATGTACATTAAAGATGATGGGCTTATCATTAAAATAGCTTTTGGTGCTTTTTATAAGCCTGAGCATGTTTATATAGTTTTAAACGCACAAAAGATAGAATTTATCTTTGAGCAACCTTTTAAAACTAAAGAAAATTTAAAAGCTATAGAAAAATTAAGAGAAATATTGTATTCTTATATCAAATAATAATTTATAAAATAAATAAGGAAAAAGTAGTGATGATAGAAGCTAAAAAGCTTTGTCTTGGTTATGATGAACTTGTTATAGAAAATGCTAGTTTTTCGCTAAAAGATAATGACTTTGTTTTTATTACAGGAAAAAGTGGTAGTGGAAAGTCAACTTTGTTAAAATCTTTCTATGGAGATTTAGAGCCAATAAGCGGGAATTTAAAGGTTTGTAATAATGATTTAATAGATATTTCTAACGCTGAGCTTTTGCAGCTTAGGCAAAAAATAGGAATTATTTTTCAAGATTATCGTTTGGTGCAAGAATTTAGCGTAGAAAAAAATGTAATGCTTCCTTTGATGATTAAAGGTTATAGCAAGAATGTATGTAAAGAACAAGCTGCAAAGCTTTTAAAGCATGTAAATTTAACTTTCAAAGCTGATAAAAAACCAGCTCAGCTTTCAGGTGGAGAGCAACAACGCGTGGCTATGGCAAGAGCTTTGGCACATAATCCAAAATTGCTCTTATGTGATGAACCAACAGGAAATTTAGATGAGTATTCTTCAGACATTATATGGACTTTATTAAAATCAGCTAGAGAAATACTTGGAACTTGTGTGGTTGTTGTTACACATAGAATTCCTACTAATTTAAGACTTGATTATCGTCGTTTTAATATAGAAAATGGGAGAATGAATGAAATCTTTTAAAAATCATCTTTCTTTGATATTTGCTTTAATGGTAATGATGTTTGCTTTTGAGTTTTTAATCATTACAAACAAAACTATAGAGCATTATGAAAAACTTTTAAATAAAGATTATAATATTATTTTAGTAGGAAAAACTCACTTGGATAAAAAAAGCATAGAAGATCAAGTAAGTTATTTTCAGTCTTTAGAAATTTTAAATCCAAATGAAATGATAGATAGACTTAAAAATGATATATCAGCTAAAAATATAGAGGTTTTAAAGGCTACATTGCCAAAATTTTATACTTTAAAACTTAATAAGCTTTTATCAGAAGATGAGTTAAATGCTTTAAAAGATAAGCTTTTAAAAAATCCTAATATAACTAAAGTAGAAACTTTTGCAAAAACACATACAAAAATTTATAAACTTTTAGTTTTAGTGAAATTTTTATTATGGTTTTTCTTGTTTATTATAATATTGCTTAGTTTTGTATTATTGCTTAAACAAATGAAAATTTGGCTTTTTGAGCACACTCAAAGAGTGGAAATTATGTGTTTGCTTGGAGCGCCATTTTGGTTTAGATCTTTTATGCTTTATAAGATAGTTTTTATTGATTGTTTTATAGCATTTTTATTGCTTGTATTATTTTTTACTCAAGTTTATGATCTTGAATCCATTAAACTAGCTTTGCAAAGTGTGGATATTAGCTTACCTAAAATAAGTATTTTCACGCATTTGTTTTTGATTTTTTTAGCAATGCTTTGTGTTTGTTTTGCTTGTGTGAATTTTGTAATGTTTAAGGTCAGAAAATGAAAAAATGCTTTTTGCTTTTTTTATTTTCTTTTTCTATTTTATTTGCAAATGAAATTGCTCAAAAACAAAAAGATATTAAAGAAAATGAACGCATAGTAAAGCAACTTTCTAAAAAGTTAGAGGATTTAGCAAGTGAAATTTTAGATAATGAAAAAAATTTAAAAAAAATTGCTTCAGAAATTAGTGCTTTAACTTCAAAAACTTCTAAGCTTGAAAGCTCTGTAAAAACTCAAATAAAAGCACTAGAACAACTTAATATGCAAAATAAAGATCTTTTACAAAATAAAAATAAAATCGAAGGAAAGATAATTGATTTAATTGCTAAAGATTTTGCTTATGATTTAGCAATTCCTAAAAACTATATCGAAAGCGAAGATAGTATTATAGTTTTAGAATTAGTTGGAGTTTTGGATAAAATTTTCAAGGAAGAATTTTACCAAATTTCAAAAGATTATGAAGATATAAGTAAAAAAATAGAAGAAAAACAAACACAAATCACTACAATTAATAGCAATTTAAAAGTTTATAAAGATCAAATTGATGAGCTTAAAAATCTTAGAAAAAAGCAAGAGCAAGAAATAGCTAAACAAAAAACTGATAAGGAAATTTATACTAGAAAACTTTCTAATTTACAAGCCCAACAACAAGAATTAAGAAAAACACTTAATAAATTAAAAATTATCAAAGAAAAAGAAGAAGAAAAATTAGCACAAAAAAAAGAAGATAAAAAGCCAAATTCAAACATAAAACAAGTGGGTTCAAGCTATCAAACAAGCAGTGTCAAGCGCTATAGTGGTCCTAAGACAATCGCCCCTTTAGAATCTTACACGGTAAAACAAAAATTTGGAAATTACATAGATCCTATTTATAATATTAAAATTTATAACGAAAATGTAGTTTTAAAAAGTGATAGTGCTAATGCTGCAGTAAGAAATGTCTTAGATGGTAAAGTGGTTTTTGCAAAAGCGACTCCAACTTTAAAACAAGTTGTGATTGTTGAAAATAAAGATGGTATACATACTATTTATGCACATTTAGATAAAATTGCACCCGGAGTTAAAGTGGGTAGAAATATTAAAAAAGGTTATATTATAGGCAGGGTTGAGAGTGATTTAACTTTTGAAGTAACGCAAAAGAATTTTCATATTAATCCTTTAGAAATGATTAAATAAATTAGTTTTTTTTAATGCGAATTTTGATATAGTTTCAAATCAAAGGAGAAATTTAATGAACAATAAAAGAAAAAGAGTATTGGTTAAATTTTCTGGGGAAGCTTTGGCTGGAGAAAATGGGTTTGGTATAGAAAATTCTATTTTAAAATACATAGCTTCTGAAATAAAAAGCTTGATTAATGAAAATGTTGAAGTAGGTATAGTAATAGGCGGTGGAAATATCATTAGAGGGGTATCTGCTGCAAGAGATGGACTTATAAAAAGAACAAGTGGCGATCATATGGGTATGCTTGCTACTGTGATTAATTCTATAGCTATGCAAGAAGCATTAGAAAGTGCCGGGCTTGATGTAAGGGTTCAAAGCGCTATTCAAATGGAAGCATTTTGCGAAACATATATTATGAGAAGAGCACATAGACACTTAGAAAAAGGACGTATAGTTATTTTTGCTTGTGGTACGGGTAATCCTTATTTTACTACAGATACTGCTGCGACTTTAAGAGCAGTAGAAATTCAAGCGGATATGATCATTAAAGCGACTAAAGTAGATGGAATTTATGATAAAGATCCTAAAAAATATGATGATGCAATTATGCTTAATGAATTAAGCTATGAAAGAGCTTTGCATGATAATATTAAAGTTATGGATGATACTGCAATAGCCTTGGCTAAAGATAATGCTTTGCCTATAGTGGTGTGTAATATGTTTAAAGAAGGAAATTTATTAAAAATCATTCAAGGCGATATGAGTTTATGCTCTATTGTTAAAAATCAAGATTAAGGATAAAAATGAGAGTAGAACAAATAGCTGCAAAAGCATTAAAAAAACTAAAAGATGACAGATATAAACTAGCTCTTGTGGTGGCTAAAAGAGCTGAAGAACTTGCAAATGGTGCAGAACCTTTAGTAAATTTAGATAAAAATAAATACAAATACACTGACATTGCTTTACATGAAATAGCAGAAGATAAAATCGTTTTAGAGGGATTTATTGAAGCTAGTAAATGATGAGTTATTGTTAGATAAACTTGTTGATGATGTTAAAAATTGTAAGGATTTACAAAGAGCAAAAGAAATCCTTTTTATGGTCTTTCCACAATCTACTGTTTTAGAAAAAGCGGTGGATTTTTGTATTCAAAAACACGAAGGGCAATTTAGAAAAAGTGGAGAGCCATACGCGGTTCATCCTATATTAGTGGCTTCTTTTGTGGCTTTTTTAAGTCCTGTGCAGTCTATGATCATAGCTGCATTATTACATGATGTATTAGAAGATACAAATTGCAATGAAGAGGAATTAAACACAAATTTTGGTGAAGAGGTAACCAAATTAGTTCAAGGTTTAACTAAAATAGTTAGCATTAGAGAAGATCATCTTACACGCTCTAATTCTAATGAAAAACTTGCAAAATCCGCTTTGACTTTTAGAAATATGCTTTTAGCGGGTGTTGAAGATGTGAGTGTGCTTGTAATAAAGCTTTGTGATAGATTGCACAATATGCTTACTTTAAATTTTTTAAGAGAAGATAAGCAAAAAAGAATCAGCGAAGAAACCTTGGTGGTATATGCACCTATAGCTCATAGACTTGGAATTTCAAGTATAAAAAATTTACTTGAAGATTTAAGTTTTAAATTTTTACTACCTGATGAGTATGCACAAATTGATAATTATATCAATGCAAAAGATCAACAAATTCAACTTGGATTTAATGAATTTATTTCAAAAATAGAAATGTTATTTTTAGAGAATGGTTTTAGACAAGGTAGTTTTGTTATACACAAAAGAATTAAACATAATTATTCTATTTATTTAAAAATGCAAAGAAAAGGCGTAGGACTTGATGAAGTTTTAGATCTTTTGGGTGTAAGAATTTTGGTAGAAAAAGTTTATGATTGTTATTTGGCTTTAGGAATTTTACATACGCATTTTAATCCTTTAATCTCAAGATTTAAAGACTATATAGCTCTGCCAAAACAAAATGGTTATCAAACTTTACACACAACACTTTTTGATGCAAAAAATATCATTGAAGCTCAAATTCGCACCTTTGATATGCACAAGACTGCTGAATTTGGCGTGGCAGCACACTGGAAATACAAAGAAGGAAATATAACAACACCAAATTTAGATTGGCTTGCAGATATTTCCATGCATGGCAAAGAAGAAGGAAATAATATACAAGATTGTGATGCTATTGAGCTTTATGAATATGCAAAAGATAGTTTATATATAGAAGATATAGCGGTGTATTCTCCTAAAGGTGAGATTTTCACTTTGCCGCGTGGAGCTACGGCTTTAGACTTTGCATATGAGGTTCATACTAAAGTAGGGCTTCATGCAAAAACAGCTTTTGTTAATCGTATGAGAGTGCCGCTTTTAACTGTGTTAAAAAATGGAGATATAGTTAGTATAGAAACTTCAGAGGAAGAATTTTTTAGATGTTCTTGGATAGATAGTGTTAAAACAGGAAAGGCTAGAGCTAGCATAAGAGATTTTTGTAAACAAAAGAAAAAAGAATTAAATAATAAAATTGCTATAAATCTTTTATCTACAGTATTTAATAAAGATTCTAAGCTTATAGAAGAGTGGCTTGAAAAAGAAAAATTTAATAAAAAGCTCAGACAAATTGCTTTGGATTTTAACTATTTTAAAGAAGTAATTATAGCTCTTAGGAAATATGTGGGACAAAATCAAGCAGCTAAATTTGAACAAAATGAGCAAAAATTTGAAAGTATAGTGGTAGGTTCTAATTATAAAATAACTACGATTAATTTTGATTATTGTTGTAGACCTAAAAGAGGAGATGAAATCATTGCTTTTAGACACTCAACTGGCGCAACAATACATCATAAACTTTGCGAGCAAGCAATGAAAATGATAGAAGATAATAAAGAAATGGTTTTTGTTTCTTGGAATGATAGTTCGATAAAAAGTTACAAAATCATCGTTTCTATAGAAAATAAAAAAGGTTCTTTAGCAGATTTTCTAACTACTTTAGCTAAAATGCAAATTAATGTTTTAAGTATTAATTCAGCTGATTCAGAGCCTGTGGTGGCAAATTATTTTGAAGTGCAGGTTGAATTACCTAATAATGTAGATGTTGAAAACGCAAAAGAAAGATTAAAATCTAGATATAAAATTTTAGATTTTACATCTTTAAATGATGCGTATAATAATCACTAAAAAAGGTTTTTTATGGATATTAATGAAATTATTAAAGAAATTAAACGAGGAATAGCAGAAATTATTGATGAAGAAAGATTAGTTTCTTTAGTAAAAAATTACTATGAAAAAGGTGAAAATTTTTTTGTAAAGGCTGGTTTTGATCCTACGGCTGCTGATTTGCATTTGGGTCATACTGTGGTTTTGAGCAAGATGGCTTTGCTTCAAAAACATGGAGCTATAGTGCAGTTTTTAATAGGTGATTTTACTGCTCAAATAGGCGATCCAACGGGAAAAAGTGCTACAAGAAAAAAACTTGATAAAGAAGAAGTGCTTAAAAATGCCAAAACCTATGAAGAACAAGTTTTTAAGATTTTAGATCCAAGTAAAACTCAAATTCATTTTAATTCTAAATGGCTAAATGAGCTTGGTGCTGCTGGTATAGTAGAACTTACTTCAACTTTTAGTGTTGCTAGAATGCTTGAAAGAGATGATTTTACCAAGCGTTTTAAAGAGCAAAGTCCTATATCAATTTGTGAATTTTTGTATCCACTTTTGCAAGGTTATGATAGTGTTGCATTAAAAAGTGATATAGAAATGGGCGGAACGGATCAAAAATTTAATCTTTTAATGGGTAGACAGCTTCAAAGAGTATATAATTGCCAAAAAGAGCAAGCGGTGATGATGATGCCATTGCTTGAAGGTCTTGATGGTGTAAATAAAATGAGTAAAAGCCTAGGAAATTATATTGGTGTAACAGAAAATGCTAAAGATATGTATGCTAAGGTTTTGAGCATAAGTGATGAGTTGATGTTTAGATATTATGAGCTTTTAAGTGAAAAAAGTTTAAATGAAATTTCACAAATGAAAGATGATATTAAAAATGGCTCATTGCATCCTAAAAAAGCTAAGGAAAATTTAGCTTTAGAAATAACAGCTCGTTTTCACTCAAATGAATATGCTTTAAAAGCTAAGGAAGAATTTGACAAAGTCCATAGTGCAAAAGAGCTTCCTAGCGATATGCCAAGTTTTACTTTAGAAGGTAGTATTTGGCTTGCAAAAGCTATAGTAGAGTGTAAAATGGAAAGTTCTACTTCAGCTGCTAGAAGATTGATTAATTCAAATGCAGTAAGTGTTAATGGAGAAAAAGTTCAAGATGAACAATTCCAACTAGAAAGCGGTGAATATATTTTACAAGTTGGAAAAAGAAAATTTGCAAAATTAAAGGTAATATGATGAGTTTTAAAGCTTTAAAAATTGGAAAGCATGAGATAAAATATCCTATTTTTCAAGGTGGAATGGGGCTTGGTATAAGTTGGGATAAGCTTGCTTCTGCAGTTTCTTTAAATGGTGGTTTAGGGATTATTTCTTCAGTGGGAACTGGGTATTATGAAAATAGAACACATATAGATAAAGAACTTAATGCAAAACCCTATGGTAGCGATAATTTTTATTCAAAAGCAGGTTTAAAAGCTTTGATAGATAATGCTAGAAAGGTTTGTAAAAACGCACCTTTGGGTTGTAATATTTTATATGCAAGTAATAATTATGCGCAAATTGCACGTAATGCCTGTGAAGTTGGTTTTAATGTAATAGTTTCAGGAGCAGGACTTCCTACAAATTTACCTGAATTTACACAAGATTATCCTGATGTTGCTTTGGTGCCTATTGTATCATCTGCTAAGGCTTTAAAAATTATTTGCAAAAGATGGCAAAGCAGATACAATCGCTTACCTGATGCAGTTATAGTTGAAGGACCAAAAAGTGGAGGACATCAGGGTTTTACTTATGAGCAATGTTTAATGGATGAGTATCAACTAGAAAATGTAGTGCCACAAGTTGCGCAAGAAATTAAAAACTGGGGAGATATACCATTAATTGCTGCAGGCGGAATTTGGGATAAGCAAGATATAGAAAAGATGATGTCTTTAGGAGCAAGTGGCGTTCAAATGGGAACTCGTTTTATAGGAACTTTTGAATGTGATGCGAGTGATGATTTTAAACAAGTATTGCTAGATTGCAAAAAAGAAGATATTGAGCTTTTAAAATCTCCAGTTGGCTATCCTGCAAGAGGAGTAAGAACTAATCTTTTAAATTTAGTTGATAAAAGAATGGGGCCAAAAATTTCTTGTGTAAGTAATTGTGTTGCACCATGTGGTAGAGGTAAGGAAGCTACTAAAGTGGGCTATTGTATAGCAGATAGATTATATGATGCTTGGAGTGGCAAAAAAGAAACAGGCTTATTTTTTACAGGGGCTAATGGATATAGACTAGATAAGCTTATTAGTGTAGAAGAGCTAATGAAAAAATTAGTTAATGGTGAAGATGCTTAGAATATTTTTTATTTTTTTATTATCATGTCTTAGTGTTTTTGCTAATGCAGAAGTTAAGAAATTTGATCAAAATTTTTTAATTTCTAATTCAGAAGAAAAATTACAATTACACCAGCAGTTAAAATCTTTGTATATACAAAGTGTGATTAATGATAATAATGAAGAAAAAAATGAGATTTTAAAAAGATTAATCATAAGTTCAAATTCTTTAGGTTTTGATGATAAGGCTTATGTGCAAGAGCTTAAAGAAAGTGGAGTAAGCGAAGAAGAAATTTCACGTTTAAAAAATGCTTTAAAGGTCATACAAGATCAAAAAATAAAAAAAGAACAAATAAAAATTGAAACTAATACCACAGCTTCTACTAATAAAAAAGAAGATAAAAAAGAAGATAAAAAAGAAGATAAAAAAGAAGATAAAAAAGAAGATAAAAAAGAAGATAAAAAAGAAGATAAAAAAGAAGATAAAAAAGAAGATAAAAAAGAAGATAAAAAAGAAGATAAAAAAGAAG
>NZ_JANQDC010000027.1:0-12444 GCF_024723695.1 Campylobacter sp. S4:11
AGTAACAGAGCAAACAACATATTTAGGATTTAAAGTTTGGTTACAAGTTACTACTTGAGTTTTGCCTTCTTGATCTTTAGCATAGAATAAAGTTTCTTCTTTAGAAGGATTAATTAAATCAGGATTTGCTTTAATAGCATTAGCTATGTTGATGCTTAGATCATTTTTTGTTAGCATTCTATCTTTGTCTTCGTGGAAAACTATTGTTCCTTCTTTGTCATACACACCTGCATAAGAGCTATCAGAATGACCCATTACAAGTACATCTTTTGCAAAAGTATGAAGGTTATAATCACCCCCAATCACTGCTAAAAGTTTTCCATTAATATATACTGGTGCTGTATATGAAACAGTTATAGAATCATCTTCTATACTTTTATATGGATTAGATACAACTAGCTTCCCTTCTGCTTTAGCTTCTTGATACCATGATCTTGTTCTAGCATCAAAACCTGTGGTTTCAGGACTTCTTATTATTCTGTTGGATTGATATAGTTTTCCATCATTATCAAAACCTACATATACTACATTAAATCCAGCAGATTCTTTAATTGTTTCAAGAATATCAAACAATTCGTTTGTGTTAACTTGCGGATTTTTTTGTATAAATTTAACTATAGATTCAATTGCATTCCTTTTGCTTTTTGAGTATATTTCATAAGCTGAATTGACATCTAGCATAGTTTTTGTTTGAATTGCTTCAAGATAATAGGCGGTGTTTTTTTTAGATTCATAATAGCTAATTATATTTACAACTATTAGTATAATTGCTATTAGAAAACAAGCTATCATAGTTAGCTTATTAGATAAACTGTTAAATTTAAACATTTATACTCCTTGTGTAATTTTGATCGTGTATTTTACTGCTGAAAAAATTAGAAAAAAATAAAATTAATTCTTTTTAAATAGAAAAATTATGACGATTACAAGCCAATGTTAAGTGCATTTTATGTGTATTTAAGTTTTAAATTGTATAATTTCAACTTATTTGCGGGAATAGCTCAGGGGTAGAGCACAACCTTGCCAAGGTTGGGGTCGCGAGTTCGAATCTCGTTTCCCGCTCCATTAATCACCCGCCCGGGTGGTGGAATTGGTAGACACAAGGGACTTAAAATCCCTCGGAATTTTTCTTCCGTGCCGGTTCAAGTCCGGCCTCGGGCACCACTTTTTGGTAACTCAAGGCGACATAGCCAAGCGGTAAGGCATGGGCCTGCAAAGCCTTGATCTCCGGTTCGAATCCGGATGTCGCCTCCAATGCGATGTTAATACTTGATATTTTTATTCTTTTACGGGAGATGGCTGAGTGGTCGAAAGCGGCGGTCTTGAAAACCGTTGAGGGTCACACCTCCAGGGGTTCGAATCCCTTTCTCCCGGCCACTTTAACATAATTTTTCATATTTGTTTTACATTTAAAAAGATATTTCTTAATTTCTTAAAGAAATTAAGAAAATTATTCTAAGTCCAAAACACCACCCTTGCTAGCATTACTTACAAGTTTTTGGTACATTTTAAGCCATCTTGAATTTACTTGCTTATGAGGTATTTTAAAATTTGCTTTGCGTTTAGCGATTTCATCTTGGGTTAATTTTACATTAATATTATAAGCATCTACATCAATTTCTATCTCATCACCATCTTCTAAAAGCGCTATAAGTCCACCTTCAGCAGCTTCAGGAGAGATATGTCCTATGCTAAGCCCTCTTGTGGCCCCACTAAAACGTCCATCTGTTATAAGTGCTACTTTAGCACCAAGTCCCATGCCTGTAAGCAATGAGGTTGGACTAAGCATTTCTTGCATACCGGGTCCACCTTTTGGTCCTTCATAGCGTATTACACATACATTGCCTTCTTTAACTTTGCCTTTTATAATGCCTTTAATGGCTTCTTCTTGAGAGTTAAAACAAACTGCTTTGCCTTTGAATTTACGCTCGCCCATGATACCTGCAGTTTTTATCACACAGCCTTGCTCGGCTAAATTTCCAAAAAGCACAGCAAGTCCACCTACATTTGAATAGGCATTGTCTATTTTTCTTATAATATTTTCATCTTTAATGCTAGCAGTTTCAATGCGTTCTTTTAAAGTTTTTCCACTAATATCTAGAGTGTCAAGTTCTAAAATATGGCCTGGTTTTTTAGCTATTTCAGCCATTACCGCACTCACTCCACCTGCTTTGTGTATATCTTCCATATATATTGTGTTTAAAGATGGAGCGATTTTGGCTATATGGGCCACATTAGCACTGATGTGATTAAGTTCTTTTATATCCAAATTTACACCCGCTTCATAAGCAATGGCAAGCATATGTAAGATAGTATTTGAGCTTCCGCCCATAGCCATATCAACAACTAAAGCATTGCTAATGGACTTTTTAGTGATGATATTGCGAATTTTAAAATGCTCATCTAGTGCAATTTCACAAATTCTACGCGCAGCTTTTCTTAAAAGTTCTTCTCTTTCTTTGCTAAGTGCTAAAATAGTTCCATTTCCTTCTAGTGCTATACCCATAGCTTCACATAAAGTATTCATAGAATTTGCAGTAAACATGCCCGAGCATGATCCCCCGCTAGGACAAGCTTTACATTCTATATCTTTTAAATCATCTTCATTGATTTTTTTAGCCTCATAAGCACCCACTGCTTCAAAAACAGAACTTAGACTGATTTTTTCTCCATGTTTATTTACCCCAGCTCTCATAGGCCCACCACTAACAAAAATAGTCGGCACATTAACTCTTAAAGCTCCCATGAGCATACCTGGAGTGATTTTATCGCAATTTGGGATACAAATTAGTGCATCAAGTTGGTGCGCATTCATCACTGTTTCAATAGAGTTTGCAATGATTTCACGACTTGGCAAAGAATAAAGCATACCATCATGCCCCATCGCTATACCATCATCCACACCTATGGTGTTAAATTCAAAAGGAATGCAACCATTTTTACGAATTTCATCTTTAATGATTTTTGCATATTCATTTAAGAAAAAATGCCCAGGAATGATATCTATATAGCTATTTGCCACACCTATAAAAGGCTTATTAAAATCTTCATCATTTAAGCCACATGCTCTAAGCAAAGAGCGATTTGGTGCTTTTAAGTGTCCTTTTTTGATCGCATCACTTCTCATTTGTATCCTTTTTAAAGTAAAAACTATCATTTTATGCTTTTATTTTGCAATTTTTGCTTAAATTTTTTAAACTTAAATGGTATTTTAAAGAAAATTATTTAAAATGTGCAATTATTTTAATTTAAGGAATGTAATGCTTTTAACTAATCCGGTGTTTATAGGCGTTTTATTAATGACGCTTTTGTGCTTTTTTAGGTTTAATGTTTTGCTTAGTGTTTTGCTTTCTGGACTTTTTGTAGGCATTTGGTCTAAATTTATGAATGTAGAGCATTTGACATTGATAGAGTTTTTTACTCAACTTCCACAAGCTATGATGGATTCTATGAAAGTTTTAATCGATGGTATGCAAGGAAATTTACAAACAGCACTAAGTTATATTTTGCTTGGAGCGGTAGCTGCTGCTATATCAAAAACTAATCTAACAGCATATTTGATTAAAATAGTTTCGCATTATATTTCACATAAAAAATATTTACTTATACTTTCTTTAGCGCTTATTGCTTGTTTTTCACAAAATTTAATTCCTATCCATGTAGCTTTTGTGCCTTTATTGATTCCGCCTTTGTTGAAACTTTTTAATAAATTAAAAATAGATCGCAGGGCTATTGCTTGTGCGTTAACTTTTGGACTTACCACACCTTATATGGTCGTGCCTTTGGGATTTGGGCTTATTTTTCAAACTTTGCTTGTGGATAATTTAAATTCAAATGGAGTGCAAATTAGCCTAGGAGAAGTTTCTCAAACTATGGCTTTTGCGGCTATTTGTATGTTAGTTGGTTTATTTTTGGCTGTGTTTGTATTTTATGCTAAACCAAGAGAATATCAAGAAGAGCAAATTGCCAAAGTGGATTTTGAAAATTTAAAAATGAGCAAAAAAGAGTGGGGTGTTTTAGCTGGTCTTGGATTGACTTTGATTTTACAAATTTTAACGCACAATTTACCTTTATCAGGGCTTTTGGGTTTTGTGTTGATGGTGATTTTAGGTGGAGTAGAGTATAACAAAGTTAATCTGGTTTTTGATGATGGGCTTAAAATCATGGGTTATATAGCTTTTGTAATGCTTGTTGCTTCGGGGTATGGAGAGGTTTTAAAACAAAGTGGTGGTATAGCTGAGCTTGTAAAAACAAGTGTGCCTTTTATGGAGCAAAGTCACTTTTTAGCTATTTTTATCATGCTAGCTATAGGGCTTTTAATCACCATAGGCATAGGTAGTTCTTTTGGTACTATTCCTATCATTGCTGCTTTATTTTGTCCTATATGTATAGAGCTTGGTTTTTCACCTGCTGCGATTATTTTTATCATCGGCGTTGCTGGAGCTTTAGGTGATGCAGGATCACCTGCTAGTGAAACGACTTTGGGGGTGAGTGTAGGGCTCAATGCAGATAAGCAAGGCGATCATATCAAAGATACTTGTATACCAACCTTTTTGTGTTTTAATGGCTCTTTGCTTATATTAGGTAGTGTTATAGCGTTTTGCTTGCTTTAATATTAAAAGTCTTAAAAGACTTTTAATATTCAAATTCTTCCATATAACCACAATCAATTGTAAGAATTTTCATTTGGAATGATTTTATAAACTCGATTATAGGTTCAACTCCACCATAAGGAAAAGAAACGGGGTAAAAATATAATTTGGCAATATTTTCCTCTATTTTTTCTATGGAATGAAAATAATATTCTCCATTTCCTATACAATCAAAAATATCATCAAGTTCCCAGCAATCTTTGCTTGAGAAATATTCTAATTCTTTTTTGCTATAAAAATTATATATACTTTCATCTGTGTATAAATCTTCTATTTGTAAATTTTCATCTTTTAAAATTTTAATATAATTAAACAACTCACATAATCTTTTAAAAGACTTTTCATTATTAATGATAAACTTAATAAAGCAAAATTTTTCCATTTTAATATATTAGCAAAATTCCACTTAAGAATCTGCTCGAAGATTTATTATACTCAATAAGATTCTCACCGTAGTTCCATGCCCACTTATAGGAAAATTGATGAAAAATTCAGGCAAATAATTAGTCTCTCTAAAAAGCGATGAATGTTCATAAAGTTGCCACCATGAAATTTGTGTATAGCCTATGTTGTAACTTTCATTTAAACTTAAAAGATTTTCAAAAAGAGTTTTTTTAAGACTAATTTGAAATTTAGGCTTTTATAATCTTTTTTGCTAAAATTATAAGAAACAGGCATAAAATAACTAAGATTATGCGTGCTAATACCAAAAGGATTGTATGATTTTTCTGTGCCAAGATTTTTTAAAGCACTAAAGGC
Source organism: Campylobacter sp. S4:11 (assembly GCF_024723695.1). Lineage (NCBI taxonomy): Bacteria > Pseudomonadati > Campylobacterota > Epsilonproteobacteria > Campylobacterales > Campylobacteraceae > Campylobacter > Campylobacter sp. S4:11. Next base: position 5,412 of record NZ_JANQDC010000027.1, read on the forward strand.
ACATAGTATAGGTAGAATTGTCTTTTTCACGAAGCCACTTTTTGTATTCATTAAAATAATTTAAATTTATAAATTCATTTTCATTTTCAAATTCTATAAATTCTGCTTTCATTGTATCACAAAAAAAGGCTAGTTTGTGGTTGTTTTCTTGTAAAAATTGCAAAGTTTTTCCAAAAATTCTACCATGATAAAATCCACATAAATAATGCTTGTGTTTTTTTGTACTTGCTAAGAGTATATTTTGTGATTTTAGATGATCAAAAAGCTTGTAAAAACTTTCTTTGTTTATGTTTGGAGTATCCACGCTAAGGATAAATACATAGGTATTTTTAAAATGTTTAAGTATGGAATTTAAGGCAATGAGTGGGGAGTAGTTGTTTAAATCTTCATCTAAAATAAGTGCTAAGTTTTTTTGATGAAATTTATCTTTTTTGCTGCTAATAAAAACTTGGGTGAAAATCCTTGACATTTTTTCATACTGATAAAGAGTTAAGTTTTTATCATCTACTTGTAATAAGCTTTTATCTTCTCCCATGCGTGAAGACTTTCCACCACATAAAATCACACAAGGATAGGGAATTTTTTCACTCATAAAAAACCTCATAAATTCATCAAAATATTTTATAATATATTTATGAAATATACAGATTTAATACAAATAAAAGATTATTTTAAACAATTTCAAAGACTAAATTATCTCAAACGCCTTGATGATAATATCTTAGAGCTTAGCTTAGATCATCAAGCTTTTGTACTAGACTTAACGCGTGGAAAAAGTGGAATTTACCAAGATAAACTCCAAGCAAAAGTCTATAATGCGCCTTTTGATTTTATGCTAAAAAAATACTTCTCTAATGCAAAGATTTTAAATTTAGAAGTATTAGAAAATAATAGAATTTTATCTTTTGAAGTTTTATCAGAAAAATCTTACAAAGCTTATGGAGCTAAGATTTATTTTGAATTTACAGGAAAAAACACCAATGTAATCATCACAGACGCCGATGATATTATCATAGAAGCTTTGCGTCATATAGATAAAAGCTACCGCGTTGTAAAAATAGGCGAAAAACTTCAAGCACTAAGAGCTTATGAAATCAAAGAAGAATTTATAAAAATTGATGATTTTAATGCATATTTTAAAGAAAGTGCTAAAAAGTTACAGCAAGAGCGCATAAAAGATATTAAAGAAAATAAACTTTTAAATGTAGATAAAAAAATCTTTACTCTTAAAGAGAGTATAGAAAATTTAGAGCAAGAAAGTGATTTATTAAAAAAGGCTCAAGAATTAAGCCAAAAAGCAGATGTTTTATTTGCTAATTTAAATTCTTTAAAAGATTATCAAAGAGAATTTATTTTACAAGATTTTAATGCAAATGAGCTTGCTTTTAATCTCGAAGATACTCCTAAAAACAGTGCGAATGAATTTTATAAAATGGCAAAAAAATTAAAACAAAAGGCTAAAAATGTCAATATAGAAAGAGAAATTTTAAGTGAAAAACTTGATTTTTTAATAAATTTAAAAGACTTAATTGTTAAAAGCACTTCTTTACGAGAATTAGAAGTTTTAATGCCTAAAAAAACTAAAAAAACTAAAAAAGAAGAACTAAATGTGGGAGTTAGCAGCTTTTATTTTGATGAGTTTAAAATCAGCGTAGGACGCAATGAAAAAGCTAATGAATATTTGTTAAAAATAGCTAAAAAAGATGATATTTGGTTGCATGTGAAAGATTATCCTAGTGCACATGTGATCATTACTTCAAATAAATTAAAAATAAGTCAATTAGTGCTAGAATTTGCAGCAAAGCTTTGTGTGGAATTTTCCAAGCTAAGCTCTGGAGCTTATTTGGTCGATTATACGAGTAAGAATTTTGTTAAGGTGAGAGAGAAGGCTTTTGTAAATTATACAAATTATAAGACTTTAAGCATTTTAAAGGAGTAAGTATGCCTATAAGTCCCATAGGTGGCATTCATTTTGCTAACCAAAATGCGCCAGTACATTCAGCACAAGCAAGTAACGAATTAGCAAAAGATTCTTTTGCAACTTTAGTAAATATGAGTGAATTTCAAGCAAAAGAAAAGGCAGTTGAAAAACTTGAAAAAGTTAATCAAACTCATGAAGTAAGTGATGAAGTAAAAGAAAGGCAAGAGGAAGAAAAAAAGCATTCTAAGCATCATCAAGAACAAGAGCAAGAAGATGAAGAAGAACAAGAAGAACAAGAAGTAGTTAAAAAAAGTTCTCATTTGCTTGATTTAAGTATATAGAAAGGATAAAAATGTTTTCAAAGACAAGAATTCTTAGTGCTATTGTGATGATAGCTGTGATAGCTGTTGTTGCTTTAGTGGATAATTTTTTGATTAATTTTGCTATTTTTGGTGTTTTATTGTTTTTGGCATTTAATGAAGCAAAAGCTATGTTTAAAAGCAAACATGCAAGTGCTTTTGTAGCTTTATGTATTTTTGCAATAGGAGCATTTTTAGACAAACCTTTCTTTATAGGCCTTATGGCTTTGATTTTGATTTTGGGATATTTAGTTTATAAAAAAAGTGAAAATTTAAATGAGCTTATGCCTTATATATATCCTACTTTGCCTATTTTAATGCTTTATCAAGTATTAAGCTATGAGGGTATGTTTGTATTGTTTTGGCTTATAGTGATTGTTGTTGCTTGTGATAGTGGAGCGTATTTTATAGGAAAACTCATTGGTGAGAGAGCTTTTTCTCCAACAAGTCCAAATAAAACTTTAGAAGGGGTTGTGGGTGGCATAGTTTGTGCGGGGATTTTAGGAACTATCATAGGCTCTTTTGAATTTAGCTTGGTAAAAAGTATTTATATATCTTTAATCGTAGCTATTTTTGCTGTGATAGGGGATTTACTTGAGAGTTATTTTAAAAGACAAGCAGGTATTAAAGATAGTGGTAATTTAATCCCAGGACATGGGGGAGTTTTAGATAGAATTGATGCTGTTATCATTGCAGCATTTGCAATGGCAACTTTAGTATGATTGTACTTGGAAGCACGGGAAGTATAGGGGTTAATACTCTTTTTATCGCTAAAGAAAAAAATATAAGCATAGAAGCTTTATCTTGTGGTAAAAATATCAAGCTTTTAAATGAGCAAATAGCTCTTTTTAAGCCTAAATTTGTATGTATTCAAGATGAAAAAGATAAAACCTTAGTTGATCATGATAATGTTTTTTGTGGCCAAGAGGGCTTAAAAGCGATGATAACTGAGTGTAAAAGCTCTTTAGTGGTAAATGCTATAGTAGGTTTTGCAGGGTTAAACTCAAGTCTTATGGCGCAAAAACTTGGCAAAACCTTAGCCTTAGCAAACAAAGAAAGCCTAGTAGTAGCAGGGAAATTTTTTGACACTTCTAAGATTAAAGCCATAGATAGCGAACACGCAGCATTAAAGTGTTTGATAGATAAAAGAAAAGATATTAAAAAGCTTTTCATCACAGCAAGTGGCGGGGCTTTTTATAATTATAAAATCAAAGATTTAAAAAATGTCAGCGTAAAAGAAGCCCTTAAACACCCTAGCTGGAGTATGGGGACTAAGATCACCATAGATAGTGCTAGTATGTGCAATAAGCTTTTTGAAATCATTGAAGCTTATCATCTTTATGGTATTAAGCAAATAGATGCTTTGATAGAAAGAAAATCTTTAGTGCATGCTTTGTGTGAATTTAAAGATGGTGGTATAAGCGCGTATTTTTCTCATGCAAATATGCGTTTATCTATAGCTCAAGCGATTTTAGATGAGCATGATCAAAGCTTTATAGAAAATTTAGATTTACTAGCCATTTCAAGTTTAAAATTTGAAAAAATTAGTTTAAAAAAATATCCTATATTTTCACTCAAAGATGAACTTTTGAAAGAGCCTGATTTAGGTGTGATTATAAATAGTGCAAATGAGTATATGGTGTATCAATTTTTAGCCCAAAAAGCACAGTTTTTAGACATAGCTAAAGGAATTTTCAAAGCATTAGATCATTTTGGTGTGCCAAAGATTAACCAAATTGAAGATGTTTTTGAGTACGATAAACAAGTAAGGCTTTATTTAAACAAGGAAGTGAAGTGAGATATTTTTTAAGTGTTTTGATTTTTATAAATGTGGTTTTTGCTTTAGAATTTAGTGTTAAAGAAAAAGGAAAAAGTTTAGGTGATAACAACACAGTTTTAATCCTTGGAGGTATGCAAGGAGATGAGCCAGGTGGATTTCATGCGGCTAGCTTGCTTTTGAGTGATTATAATATCACTAAAGGTAAAATCATCGTTGCGCCAAATTTGGCTTTTGAAAGTATTATCGCTAGAAATAGGGGAAATTTTGGAGATTTAAATAGAAAATTTGCTCATATAGATGAAAGCGATCCTGATTTTCACACTATAGAGCGTATAAAAAAGCTTATTTTGGATCCCGAAGTTAATATGGTCATAAATTTACACGATGGAAGCGGTTTTTATAGACCACAATATGAAAGTAAGGATAAAAACCCAAACCGCTGGGGTAACACTAGCATTATTGATCAAAGTGAGGTAAATTCTACTAAATATGCAGACTTAGAAAGTATAGCTAAAGAAGCGGTGGAAAATATCAATAAAGCTTTGGTAAAAGAAGAACACCAATATCATTTAAAAAACACCAAAACCCAAGAAAGTAATGATAAAGATATGTTAAAGGCTTTGACTTATTTTGTAGTGTCAAATCACAAAGCGGCCTTTGCTAACGAAGCGAGCAAAAATTTACCTACACATTTAAGAGTGTATTATCATCTTTTGGCGGTGGAGTATTATTTAAAAAAGGCAAATATAGAATTTCAAAGAACTTTTGATTTAACTCCAAATGGAGTTTATAGAGCTATTGAAAAGCCTTTAGAAGTAAGACTTTTTAATGATAAAATTTTACTTTATCTTGACAAACCTACTAATGCTATAAATTTCTTACCTTTCCCTGTTAATCAAGCTTTAAATTATGAAGCAAGCAATGAAATTACAGCTGTGATTTCAAATGCTAATTCATACTCAGTCAATTACGGCAATCGCTTGCAAACAAGACTATATCCTGAATACTTTGAATTTTCAAATGCTCTAGATAGTGTTGAAATGATAGTAGATGGAAAAAATATACAAACAACTTTTGCTCAAAAAATTATGGTAAAAAATAGCTTTAAAATTCCTTCTATTGTTGGCGTAAGAGTTAATGTTATAGGTTTTGATAGAGGCATTGATGAAAGTGGTATAGAAATTAGCAAAAATCAAATGCAAAGTCGTTATTCTTTAGATAAAAAAAGAAAAATTTATAGAGTGGAATTTTATGAGTTAAAAAATGCAAATTTAACCAATCAAGCTTTGGAAAAAAAGACAAATTTTAAAGAAATTAAAAAAGCAAACATACCTGTAAAAGTCATAGAAAAAGCAGAAGAAAAAGACAAATTTATCGGTATGATTTTAGTGGAATTTCAATGAAAAGCTTAATCCTTGCTATAGAAAGCTCTTGTGATGATAGTTCTATTGCTATTATAGATAAAAATAGCTTTGAATGCATTTTTCATACAAAAATTTCTCAAGAAAATGCTCATAGTGTTTATGGAGGGGTGGTGCCTGAGCTTGCAGCAAGATTGCACAGTGAAGCCTTACCTAAAATTTTAGAAAAATGCCAAAAATACTTTGATAAGCTTTGCGCCATAGCAGTTACAAATGAACCTGGTCTTAGTGTGAGTTTGATAGGTGGGGTTGCTATGGCTAAAATGCTTGCTATTAGTTTAAATTTACCACTCATAGCTATCAATCATCTAAAAGGGCATATTTACTCTATGTTTTTAGATAAAAAAGCTAGTTTTGATATGGGTGTGTTGCTTGTAAGTGGTGGGCATACTATGGTGCTTTTTATCGATGGGCAAGGTAAAATCACAGAGCTAGCAAGAACAACCGATGATAGCTTTGGAGAAAGTTTTGATAAAGTAGCTAAGATGATGGATCTTGGATATCCTGGTGGAGCTATCATAGAAAATTTAGCTAAAAATGCAAAAGAAAGTGATTTAGAATTTAGTATACCTTTGCTTCATTCTAAAGACTTAGCTTATAGCTTTTCAGGACTTAAAAACCAAGTGCGTTTGGAAATTTTAAAAGAAGAGTTAAGCTTAGAGCGTAAAAGTAAAATCGCCTTTGCATTTCAAAAAGCAGCTATAGCTCATATTTTAAACAAGTTAGAAAAAATTTTTAAAGAGTATAAATTTAAGTGCTTTGGTATAGTAGGTGGAGCTAGTGCAAATTTAAGCTTAAGAAGTCAAATAGAGCATTTATGTCAAAGCTATCAATGTGAGCTTTTGCTAGCTCCACTTGAGTATTGCTCAGACAATGCTTTGATGATAGCAAGAGCAGCTTGTGAAGCTTATGAGCGTAAAGAATTTGTAAATATAGAAGATGATCTTATAAGCCCTAAAGTAAAAAATTTACAAGGTGTGTTATGAAAAAGGCTTTTACTATTATAGAGCTTGTATTTGTGGTAATTATACTTGGGGTTTTAGCTGCGGTTGCCCTGCCAAAATTTAGCACAAGTAAAGATGAAGCAAGCACGGCTCAAGCTTTGGGAAATTTAAAAACTTTTATCAATGATATAAGTGCTTATGTATTAAAAAATGAAAGTCTTTCAAGTATAGCTTTAATGAGTAATGTAGCAAATATAAAAAATGAAGACTTATCAAATTTACAAAATTCTGCCAAAGAGCTTGATTTTAGCGTGGGAAATGATGAGCAGTGTTTTAAAGTGCTTTTTGTGGATAAAGAAAGTGTTTTGCTTTTGGCATTTATAGTTGATAATACTCAAAAAAGCAAAGCCCAAAATATAGCAGATTTAAAAAATCAAGCCTTGAAAGATCCTAAAAATCAAAGCATAAAAACTCAACTAGATGAGGCGTTAAATGCTTTTAGTCAAAGTGAGCTTACAAGCACTTCAAAGTCTAAGGCTTGCCAAAGTCTAATTCACTCTAAAGCTTTTAAGGATTTAGCTACTAGGGTGTATTTTTTAAGCGGCAGC
>NZ_JANQDC010000028.1:0-12196 GCF_024723695.1 Campylobacter sp. S4:11
AAAGGTACTACATAAAATCCACCGCCGCTACTTCTACCTATGATTTTTGCTTTTAAGACATGATTAAACCCACCGCGTAAAAGCAAGGCCTCCATACCATTGATAAGATGAATTTGCGTATCGATTAAATAAGTACTAAGACTTTTAGTATAGGTAAGTTTTTTAAACTCAGCCACCAAACTTTCTTTTTTCATCTTTAGAGCTAAATTTAGATTAACAAGTCTTTCATCAACACTTTCTTTAATCTCACCCTTTTCATCAAAATACTCAAAAAGCTCTAAAATAGCTTGTGGAATTTCTATTTTTAAAAGCCATTCTTTTAAGCTTTCTTCAAATTTTAAGCCCTTTAAGTATCTAAAATACATACAAATTTTAATAAATTCAAAGCTTTGACTTAAATGCAAAATTCCTTGCTTGCTAAGATGAGTTAAAGCACTATTTAGCTCTTCTATCATAGGTGGAGGATTAAAATCAATCAGCGAAAGCTCATTAATCCTTTTATAATGAAGCTTGCTATCGCCTTGTAAAAAAATTTCTTTATCTCTTGCAAAAAGCCCCCTAAAGTCTTCTATATAGCCATCTAAATCTAGCTTTTTAAAAAATTGCTCTTGCATTATTTATCTACCTTGCAATCTTTTATATCAAACACATAGGCTTTAAATTGTTTATTTTTACCATTTGAAATAAAACTTTGCGTTCCATGTTCAAAGTTAAAATACTCTTTAGTGATATTAACATCTTTGCAAATTAGACTTTGTCCTTGTAAGAATGCATTGAGTGTTTCTTTTTTCAAAACCCCACTTCTTGTAGCACTTAACTCAAATTTAATCGCAAAAGCAATCATTAAAATCAATACTAAAATCAAAAGATAATTACTAATCTTGCCTATTTTTTTACGCAAAAAAACAAAAAAAAGTAAAATCGCAAAAAAAGCTAAGATATATAAAAAAATCTTAAACATACTTACCCCTAAGCTTTGTGCTTATATCTCCTGCACCAAAGCCAATTACTAAGCCATTTTCAATCAACTTATCATCAAGATAAATAGCACTTTCTTCTCTTTTGATTTCTTTTATAAATTTAGCTTTTGGAAAGTATTTTTGCATATTAATTTCTATTTGAGCTTCCCCTGCTGCATACACAGGTAAAATATAAAGCTCATCAACATTTGCCAAAACTTCACTAAAATACTCTATATTTGCACTTAAACGCGTATAGCGGTGAGGTTCAAAAATAGCTATGATTTTTTTATATCCAGCTAGCCTTGCATACTCACTTGCTGCTTTAAGTGTTGTTTTGATTTCTGTTGGATGATGCCCATAATCATCAATCAAAGCCATATTTTCATTTGCAAATAAAATATCAAATCTTTTTTTAATCCCTTGATATTTTAAAAGCTTAGTTTTTAGCTCTTCTATATTTATAAATTCACTCGCAGCCAAAATAGCCAAAGCAGCATCCATCGCCACATGCTCACCCATACCAAAAACGCTAAATTCACCTAAATCTTTAAGTGTAAAATAGGTTTTTGGTTTAAAATTTTCTACTTTCATGTAAATATTAGTGATATCTTTACTTGGGTAAAGTTTTTTAGCATTATTTAAATTTAAACTTGATAAAAACTCATCTTCAGCATTAATCACTTGAATTTTAGACAAACGCAAAAAGTCTTCATAAGCTTTGTGTAGTTTTTCAAGATCGTTTCCATAATGATCCAAATGTTCTGCTTCAACATTAGTCACTATAGCTAAATAAGGATTTGAATTTAAAAAAGAACTATCACTCTCATCAGCTTCAAAGATGAGATTTTCACTTTCTTTATAAAGCATATTAGTACCGCTTTCTTTTAGCACCGCACCAATGATCACAGAAGCTTCTATCAAGCTTGCTAAAATGCTTGAAGTCGTGCTTTTACCATGAGCTCCCGCAACCGCAAAAACTCTTTTGTCTTTTAAAATCATAGGCAGGGCTTCTTTTCTTGAAAGTGTTGTGATGTTTTGTTTTTTTGCACTAATTAATTCTTCATTGTCTTCTTTAATAGCAGCTGAATACACTACTAAATCCACATCTTTAACATTGTCTTTATGATGAGGAATTTTTATATCTATGCCTTCTTTTTCTAATTCTTTTGTGATTTTACTTTCTTTGATATCAGAACCACTAATCTTAAAGTCTTGCTCTTTTAAAAATCTCGCCAAAGCTGAAATTCCAATACCGCCTATACCTATAAAATGAATTTTTTGCATTCTTGCCTCAAATTTTTTGAAAATTTAAGGCAAAATTCTATCATTTGTTTACTAAAAATAAAATATAAAAAGCCCTTAGAGATAAAATCTACTCACTATTATTTGATGTTTTGAGATTGACTAGTCTATAATTTAATTGCTTTTGAAATAACTCTTTATAATTTTTTGAAAAATTTTTATGATATAAATCTAACTCAAAAGCCTTATTTGTATCTTTTATGCTAGTATTATTTTCAAAATAATAACCATTATTTCCATCATAGACTCCATTTTGATCAATCCAAACAAGCTCATTAAAACCAAATTCTAACTTTTCATTTTTTATAGGTGCTAACATATTTCTTCCTCCTAAACTTAAATATTTTGTATCACTAAGAGTAAGACTATAAAGTGTTGGAAAAATATCCTTATGCGAACCCACACGATTTTTATCATAATAAATATCATTTTTTAAATACTTTGGAAGATATAAATAAAAAGGCACACTATATGCAAAAGCTTTTTGGGATTTTATATCCATCTTAATATCTCTAAATCTATGATCACCTGTGGCAGCAATAATAATATTTTCTCTCAAACTACTTTCTTTTATGCGATCTAAAAATTTTCCAAATTCATCATTTGCATACGCATAAGCATTTAAAGCACCTATAAAATCACTGATAATAAATTGACTTAATATTTTTTCATCTAAAGCGTTCTCATCGATAAGTTGTGTTCTGCTTTTATGTATATAAGGTCTATGAGTGGAAATACTAAGAGAAATAACAAGCGTAGGATTTGTAGCATTTTCAAAAATAGAATATATTTTTTTATACATAAACTCATCAGCTATACCGTATTTATGTTTTGTTTTTCTAGCTTGTGGAAAATCTTGCATCAGTGTATTTTCATCTATGATTTCATCTACACCTTGATTTTTAAAATAATTGCCAAGATTATACCAAGAAGCATTACCACTATAAACAAAAACTATTTTATACCCTGCATTCTTGTAAATTTGCAAAGGAGTAAAGGCTAATTTTTCTTTTTGATATAATCCATTTGAAATAATATTTGGACTTAAAAAAACCAAACGATTAAAACTTTCTATGGTATTGTTTGCACTAGATAAAAATCTAGTAAAAATAATATCTTGCTCAAAATGCTTTTTTAAATTTCCCAAAAGATTAATGTTTTCAGTGCCAAACTCAGCTAAATTTAAACCAAAACTTTCCATGATGTTAATATAAATATGATTTTTAGCATGATTTTGATGTGTCAAAGTAGTATCAAACATAGGAAAAAGTTTTTCTTCTAGTTGATTAAGCTGTTTTATATCTACGCTTTTAAATTCTTGTTGATTTTTATACTCTTTATATGCCCATGAAAAAGCCATCAAAGGATTTGTAGAAATTTCATTAAAAGCTTTTATGGTGCTAAATTCATAACTTGAAGCTCTTAGCGCATTATAAGTAAAATGTCCTCTTAGCGCTACAATATAAGCATAAATTAGCAAAATGTTTAATAAAATAAAAAATACTAGTTTTACTTTAATAGTCTCTAATTTTAAGTTAAGAATTTTAATATTAAGATAAAAACAAAATATACTAAAAATTACAGCTAATAACAATGCTTTTATAATAGGATAATCAGAAAAAACTATAGATAATATCGCCTTAGTATTATCATCTTTTAAACCAAAAATAAAAATATCAATTTTGCTTGCATAAAGTTGAAAATAATAATAATGTATAAACGCAGAAATTAAAATAACAAAAGCTATAAAAGCTATATAAAAACTAGAAAGATAAATATAAAATTTAGCGATTACCCCCCCCCATAGTGTGATATTTACTATCTTTGAAAATCAAACTTACATAAGAAAACAAACCACACAAAAATAGAGGTAAAAAAATAGCACTAAAGGTTCTCATATCATGACCTAGTCCATATACATATACCATTAAGGTATTTTCACTTTCATTAGTTAAATTTTTTATCATCAAAAACCTAACTAAAGCAAAAATTCCCATAAAAATAAAACTAAAAGAAAAAATTTGTAATAAAATTTTTCTCATTATACTCCTTTAAATAATATTTTCTTACTAAAAAGATTATTCTTCGTAATTTTTTATAAGCTTATCAAAACCCCATAAATTTCTAGCTTCATTTGCTTTGCTAACTTCTACTACAAGCATTTCTTCTTGATCGCCAAGTTGTTCTTGCACTTCCCCAAAAGCATTGATAAAAAAGCTATCTCCATAAAATTTCCACTCATTTTCTTGCTTTAAATTACCTATACGATTAACTCTTAAAATACTGGTTGAGTTTAAAAAGGCTCTTGTTTTTAAAAGCTCTAGCCATCTTTGATTGCTTTCAAAAGTACTAGCTGTGGGAATGATGACTAAGTCTATCTTTTTTTTCATGATCATTTGCCAAAAGATATCAAAATGTGCCTCAAAGCCAAAAAGCAAAGCACATTTTAAGCCCTCATGTGTGAAAGTAAAAAGTTTAAGCTTATCAGCTTTTTTATTGTTAAAAAATTTTTCTTCATTCCAGTGTGCATAAGGCATTAAAATTTGTTGCTCATACACTTTTACATTTTGTGGACCTACTTTTAAGCATAGTTTTTTTAAACCATCATTTTCAACACTTATGAAAGGTGCAATAATATTTAAATCATATTTTTTAGCAAGTTTTATCAAGCTTGCTTTTTTACTTTGACTTTGTTCTTTGATCATACTTTTTGGCATAGTTTTTAGCTCACTAAAAAAGCTATTTAAAACATACTCGCCCAAAACCACCAAATTCGCACCACTTTCCTTAGCAGCTTTTAGATAATAATCAAGCCTTGATTCACTCAAAGCCAAAGTGGGAAATTGTAAAGCTACAACACTACTCATCTACTTGCTCGATTTCTAATTTAGCATTTTCAAGCATAGTTCTTGCTTGCTTGATACTTTTTAAACCTTCTTTATAAATTTCTACGCAAGTTTTAAGGTCCAAATCTTTATCATTAAGTTTCTCCAAAGAAAGCTCGGCTTGTTTGATATGATCTTCAAATTCCATTAATTACTCACCTTATAATTTGGTGCTTCAGCAGTGATAGTTACATCATGCACATGGCTTTCTTTTAATCCTGCTGCGGTGATTTCTACAAATTCAGCTCTTTCTTGGAAAGCTTTGATATCTGCTGCACCTACATAACCCATAGAAGATCTAAGCCCACCTAAGAGCTGATGTACTACACTTTTTATACTTCCTACATAAGGCACCCTACCTTCAATACCTTCAGGTACAAGTTTATCTTGAGCTGTACCTTCTTGGAAATATCTATCTGAACTTCCTTTTTGCATAGCACCTAAGCTTCCCATACCACGATAACTCTTATATTGTCTTCCTTGATAAGTAAATAACTCACCTGGGCTCTCATCTGTTCCTGCTAAAAGCGAACCTATCATCACACTACTTGCACCTGCTGCAATTGCTTTTGCTATATCGCCTGAGTATTTTATACCCCCATCGGCAATTACTGGCACACCGTATTTACTTGCTTCTATCGCACATTCATCTATAGCTGAAATTTGAGGTACACCTACACCTGAAACAATGCGTGTAGTACAAATACTACCAGGTCCTATACCTATCTTAATAGCATCCGCACCTGCCTCACATAAATCTTTAACCGCTTTTGCACTTGCAACATTTCCTACTATTACATCTACATTAAATTCAGCCTTAATTGCTTTTAGTGTATCAATAATACCTTTAGAATGTCCATGCGCACTATCCATTACTATAACATCAACTTCAGCTTCCACTAAAGCCTTTACGCGATCAAGCTGACCCACACCCACAGCTGCAGCCACTCTTAATCTTCCATAAGCATCTTTATTTGAATTTGGATATTCCTTGCGTTTTTTTAAATCTTTTATAGTGATTAAGCCTTCTAAGTGGTTATTTTCATCTACAATAGGAAGTTTTTCTACTTTATTAGTAGAAAAAATTCTTTCTGCATCATCTAAAGTAGAGCCTTTTTTAGCAGTGATTAAAGGCATTTTTGTCATTACATTTTCTACTAAATTATCAAAATTAGTTTCAAATCTCAAATCACGATTCGTTAAAATTCCTATTAGAGTTTTATTCTCATCTACCACAGGAACGCCTGAAATTCTATATTCAGCCATGAGTTCTAGTGCTTCTTTAACACTTGCTTTAGGTCCTATATAAATAGGATCCATAATCACGCCACTTTCACTTTTTTTAACTCTTTTTATCTCTCTAACTTGTGAAGCTATATCCATATTTTTATGGATTACCCCTATACCACCAAGCCTTGCCATCATGATAGCGGCTCTATGTTCAGTAACCGTATCCATAGCAGCTGAAATTAAAGGCATATTTAAGGTGATATTTTTTGTAAGTCTTGTTTTAATATCTACTTCTTTAGGTAAAACCTCAGAATATTGAGGAACTAGTAAAACATCTTCAAAAGTCAAAGCGCGTTTTATGATTTTCATAATTTTTCCTTTATTTGTTTTTGATAATTTCTTCCAAGCTCAAAGCACCATCTAATAAAGTTTGTTCATCATAAGCTTTACATATAAGCTGAGCAGAAATATTAAGTCCATTTTCATTTTTTCCTACAGGCACGCTAATGCCACCAAGTCCTGCTAAATTCACTGAAATAGTAAATACATCTTCTAAATACATTTGCACCGGAGTTTTGATATCATTAAGACCAAAAGCAACACTTGGAGCAACTGGCATAAAAATCAAATCACAATCATTTAAAATTTCTTCATATTTTTGCTTGATAAATCTTCTAGCCTTTTGTGCTTTGATATAATATGCATCATAATAGCCACTACTTAAAACAAAGGTTCCTAGTAAAATTCTTCTTTTTACTTCCTCTCCAAAGCCCTCGCTTCTACTATTTACATACATTTGGCTAAGATTGTCACATTTTTCACTTCTTCTACCATATCTTACACCATCATAACGGCTTAAATTTGCACTTGCCTCAGCTGCTGCTATGATATAATAAGCTGCAACATCAAATGTAGAATCCATTAAGTCTTTATAAACAATCTCATGGCCATTTGCTTTTAACATATCTATGGTTTTTAATAAGGCTTGTTTTACATCATCATTAGTTTGTTCTATATAGTTTTTAATCACAGCTATTTTTAGCTTTTTATTTGCATTTAGTTTTGGCGCGGTTGGTTCAAAAGCTATGTTTGCGCTTGTGCTATCTTTTTCATCATAACCTGCAATAGCATCATATAAAATCGCAGCATCTTCAACATTTTGCGTTAAAACTCCAATTTGATCAAGGCTTGAAGAATACGCCGCTAAACCATACCTGCTAACTCTTCCATAACTTGGCTTAAACCCAACACAACCACAAAATGCAGCAGGCTGTCTTACCGAACCACCTGTATCCGAACCCAAACTTGCCAAAGCTATCCCCGCAGCAACTGCAGCAGCACTCCCCCCACTACTTCCACCTGGAACTTTGGTATTATCAAGTGGGTTTAAAGTCTTACCATAAAAAGAAGTCGCACTCGTACTTCCCATAGCAAACTCATCCATATTACATCTTCCAAATGGAGCAAAATTATTTTTACGTAAATTTATAATAGCACTTGCATCATAAGGAGCCACATAACCTTGTAAAATTTTAGAACCACAAGTTAATTTCCAATCCTTTACACTAATATTATCTTTTATAGCTACTGGTACACCAGCACCTGAAGTGCTTAAATCTTTATTTAAAAACTGCTCTACATAAGCACCTAAATGCTTTTGCTGATGTGCTTTTTCATTTAATTCTTTTTTTAGATTTTCTAATTCTTCATTTGAAAATTTCAAAGCTTCTTTTAAAGTTACCATTATTTATCCTTAAATTTTTTAACCAAATAAAACAAAAAAAGCGTGATAAATAAAAAGCCTAATAAAGTAATCACCACCACGCTAAAAGGTAAAGCTTGCTCAAACATTTTTTGCTTTTTCCACGCTATTACATCTTGGACATAAGCATTCTTCTTCTTTTGCTAAAAATTTCCAACATCTTGGACACTTGTGTAACGAAGAACGCACAATTTTAAAACTATGATCATCTATTTTAAACTCACTCAAAGCTTCTTTTTCATCTAAGCTTTCTACCGAGCTTACCATAAACCAATCAGCTACTTCTTCAATATCTTCACTCAAAAGCTCATTTGCGCTTGTTTGCAAACTTAACTCTAAAGTTGATTTGATGATTTTATCTTTTTTTAATACATCAACAAGCTCAAAGAATTTTTCTCTTGATTTTATAAATAATTCATCTTCGATTTTATACTCATAATCAAACCCATTTTTCAACACCAAATCAAACACATCTTTAGCATTTTCTTTAATAGCCACATTTGCATGCTCTAATGCTTCATCTATGGTATAAGTTAAACTTGGAGCTAAAAGCGCAAAAAGTTTTCTAGCTATTAATACCATAGCACTTTGTGCACTTACTCTTTTTGCATCATCTTTTGCATTACAATATAATCTATCTTTGCACACATCTAAATAAATTCCACTTAAATCTGCACTTAAGAAATTTAAAAGCACGCTAAAGCCTTTTGCAAATTCATATTTTTCAAAAGCAGCTTCACATGCTTCAAAAGCAACTTTTGCACGCATTAAAATCCACTTATCTAAAAGTGTGAAATTTTTTGTTTCTAAAAATTCCATATCATTAGTATTTGCAAGTAAAAATCTTATAGTATTTCTTATCTTTCTATACTGCTCGCTTACTTGTTTTAAGATATTGTCTGAAATTTTTAAGTCTGTTGAATAATCACTAAGCATTATCCAAAGTCTTAAAATTTCTACCCCATAATTTTTAGCTACATTTTGAGGTAAAATCACATTACCCTTAGATTTACTCATTTTTTGACCCTTTTCATCTACGGTAAAGCCATGAGTAAGTATGTTTTTATATGGGGTTTTGTGATTAATCGCAGTGGAAATTAAAAGTGAGCTTTGAAACCATCCACGGTGTTGGTCACTTCCTTCAAGATACATTGAAGCTTGATATTCTCCTGCATCATATCTTGCTGAGTTTAATACTGCTTCCCAAGTACTACCACTATCAAACCAAACATCTAAAATATCATAAACTTTTTCTAAATTATTTGGATCATATTTGCTATTTGGCGGTAATAAATCTTTTATTTCTAAATCCCACCACGCATCAGCTCCATTTGCTTCAAAAATTCCCACCAAATAATCTAAAATATCATCATCAAAAATCACTTCTTTGGTGTTTTTATCTCTAAAAAATGCAATAGGTACACCCCAATCTCTTTGTCTTGATATACACCAATCAGGACGATTTTCTATCATAGAACTAAGTCTTTTTACCCCACTTTCTGGGTAAAATTTCACATTATTTAATTGTTCTAGCGCTAGCTCTCTTAAAGATTTTCCATCTAGCTTTTTCTCATCCATTAAGATAAACCATTGTTTTGTAGCTCTATAAATAACCGGTTTATGTGTTCTCCAACAAAATGGATAAGAATGTATAAATTTAGAACTCTCAAGTAAAGCTTCGCCAAGCAATTCTAAAATACGCTCATTTGCTTTAAAAATATGAAGTCCTATAAACTCATTTAATAAATGCTCTGGCAAAAGTCCTTTAGCTCTTAGTGTTTCATCATAACAGCCACCATCATCTACTGGCATAATCACTTCAATGCCATATTTTAAACACACATAATAATCATCCTCACCATGACCTGGTGCAGTATGTACAAGCCCTGTTCCACCTTCCATTAAAACATGATCGCCTAAAATGAGAGTGGATTTTCTTTGATTGAGTGGATTGATAGCATTTAAATTTTCAAATTCAACACCTAAAAGTTCTTTTTGAATTTTTCCTTGAGTGAAGTTTTTATTAATCATATTTTCAAGCAAGGCTTTAGCAAAAATATAACCTTCTTCAGTGATGACATATTTTTCATTTGGATTTAAAGATATAGCTTGATTTGCTGGTAAAGTCCAAGGCGTGGTAGTCCAAATAACTGCTTTAGCTTTTTTTACACCTAGCTTTTCAAGGGAAGTTTTATCAAGCTCAAATGCTACAAAAATAGAATAATCTTCTTTGTCTTCATACTCTACTTCAGCTTCTGCTAATGCACTCTTAGCAGCCCAGCTCCAAAAAACAGGTTTACTTCTTTCTAGCAAAAGTCCTTTTTTAGCAATTTTACATAAAGCTTTGTAAATATCTGCCTCAAAAGCATTTTTCATAGTCAAATATGGCTCATCCCAATCAGCAATCACACCCAAAGACTTAAATTCATCTCTTTGGATACTTACAAATTCTCTCGCATGCTCTCTACAAAACTCACGAATTTCTTTTTTGCTTAAACTTTGCTTTTTATCTTTAAGCTTAACTTCAACTTGCTGTTCTATCGGTAAACCATGACAATCCCAACCCGGAGTAAAACGCACTTTTTTACCTTGAAAATAATGCATTTTTATGATGATATCTTTTAAAATTTTATTTAAAGCATGGCCAATATGCAAATGCCCATTAGCATAAGGAGGGCCATCATGCAGAGTAAAACTCTCACTTACCCCTTGTCTTTTTTGTTTCATTTTTTCATAAGCATAGTTGTTTTCAAACCACTTGCTAAAACGCTTAGGCTCAAGCTCTGCCAAATTTGCACGCATTGCAAAAGTCGTATTTGGAAGCAATAGCGTATCTTTATAATCCATATAATCCACCTTGAAAAATTTAAAAATAGTAAATTCTACTTAAAATACTTTTAATTTGCACTTATTTTTTTGTTATAATCGCAATAAAAAAAGGAAAATCATGAAACATCTTATCATCATTATAGGTAGTGAAATTATTATTAATGAAAATTATATGCATTATATACAAGAAGAATACAAAAAACAATTTTTAGAACTTCATGAGCTAAAATTTATAAATAAACCTGATAAAGAACTTCCTTTTTTACTTGAAAAACTTTCTAAAAAATATAATTATATAACCATTTTTAGCATTAGCGAATACTATGCAACCATAGCTAAAATCATAGCAACATTAAATGATGATGTTTTAATCTTAGAAAATGACACCTTAGTGCCTTCAAAAGCTTTGCGTGAAAAAAATTCCTTTTTAAGTTCTTTTGAGCAATGCCATATTAATTTATTAAATATAAATATAGAGCAAAAATTGCCTTTGATTTTGCAAAATCCTGAACTTGACTATGCGTATTTTTGTCTTTTAGATATAGATGAAATGAGTGCAAATATCTTACTTAGCACACTTACTACTTCTTTTGAAATTCAAACTTGCTCAAGTGCATTATTAGATAATCTCATTTGTATTAGAGCAAGCGCTAGTCAATATGGAAAACTAGAAGGATTTTTAAAAGGGGTTTTTAAACTTTTTGCAGGAAAAGTATTTTTAGGAAATGATCCTATTAAATTTATAGCCAAAAAACTTTTAGAAAAAAACTTAAAAATTTCCTTTGCAGAAAGTTGTACCGCAGGACTTTGTGCTTCAAAATTTGCTGAAAATTCAGGAATTTCTAGTGTATTTGAGGGTTCTTTGATCACTTATTCTAATCGTTTGAAAAATTCTTGGCTTGGTGTGAGTAATGATACCCTAGAAAGTGTTGGGGAATACTCTGATCGTTGTATTTATTTTATGCTAAAAGGGGTTTTTAAAACCACAAATTGTGATTTTGCTTTAGCGCTTAGTGGGGTAGCTGGAGAAGAAAATGATAAAAACACCAAAGCAGGCACCATCTACATAGGAGCTATGTATAAAGATGGAACCTTTTTACAAGAGTGCATTCACATACAAGGCAATAGGAACTATACAAGAGAACAAGCTAGTTTGGCTGCATATTGTTTAATGCTTAGATTAAAACCTGAAATTTTCTTTGGGGTTTAATTAAAAAAGCGGCAGC